>DMYK01000229.1 GCA_003483675.1 Microcoleaceae cyanobacterium UBA11344 | reverse complement strand
GTGTTTTCCTGCTGTTTGAATTTTCAGCAAGTCGGGGATAAAATCTTCGCAGCCTAAATCCTCAGCATCCTCTTTGAGTAGATCGCTGTAACCGATAATCGCGTTGAGGGGAGTTCGCAATTCGTGGCTCATATTGGCTAAAAATGCGCTTTTTGCTTGGTTGGCTGCTTGAGCACTTTGAGCGACTTGTTGGAATTCTTCTGCTAATTTGCGCTGGGTAATGTCTTCAGCAATACCGACGATGCGGTAAATTTCTCCTGTTTCGTTGCGTACCGGAAATGCCCGATCGCGCACCCAACAAATCGAGCCNNCGCACTACTCGATACTCCTCATCATAATCGCCCCGCACCTGTTTCTCAAAAGCAACCTTGACGCGATCGCGATCCTCCGGGTGAATCGCATCCCAAAAAGATTCCGGTTCTGAGTACAAAATCTCACTGCTCCGATTCCATATTTTATCACAAGCAGGACTCACATAAACTATCTGTTTGTGATGGGGTTCTCTAATCCAAAATACCTCGTGAATATTTTCTGCCAACTGGCGAAACCGCTCCTCGCTAGCCCGCAACTGCTCCATAGCAATGTGAAAATCAGTCACATCTTGAACCAGCGATGCCACTCCGATTATGCAACCATTAGCATCGACCAAAGTCGTATTGTACCACTCGCAAAGAATAATTTTGCCATCCTTTCTGACGTTCTCGTTAATGCTACTACTTCCGCCTTGATTAGTTAGCAAATTTATCGAGAGTTTCCTGACATACTCCTTAGCACTTTCAGGAACTATTAGATCTACTCCGTGGCGTCCCATAGCTTCCAAGCGGTTGTATCCAAAAATTCTTTCCGCTGATAAATTCCATTCTGCTACTTCAAAATTTAGATTCCATTCGATCGCCCCCAAAGGAGTTTGATGAAGGTGAAGAGCCAGTTTTTGCTGCGAGTTTTTCAGAGAGCTAATTAATTGAGTTTTGTCAGCGATCGCAGATTCTACCCGATCTTCTAGAGTAGTAAACGACTCTTCCAATTGAGACGCCATCCGATTAAAAGAACGGGCCAGAACACCCACCTCATCCCCCCGCTCTACAGACGCCATCAACTGCGGATATAGCGCCGTCGAGTCCCATTCTCCCCGCGACAAAGCCTCCGCAGCCTTGCTCAGGCGCTGAATCGGCACCACAATCCACCTCGAAGTCAAGCCACCAATTCCGATCGCCACCACCAAAGCACCCAAACACAGCAACACAGTGTAGCGAGTGTTGCTGTTAATCCTTTCCATAAAATCGGCTTCAGGAACCGCCACCACAATCAGCCAGTCCAAGCCCCTCCCGTCAGACAGGGGCGTTACTTGTAGAAATTGCCGTTCCCCGTCGATCGTAAAATCTAGCTGATAAGTGCCATCAATCTTACTCAAATCCCCGAAGCGTTTTGTCAGATAGCGAGCAGTCGATCGAATCAAAGCATTATTGCTGCTCGTTGCCATAATCCGTTTTGCGACACCGTTACTAATAATAAATGGCGGTTCTGGAGTAGAATTTGCCACCAATTCTCCCGACCTTTCTACAATAAAAGTCTGTCCCGACTTCCCGATTTTTAGACTGTCCAAAAATTGATTGATTTGGGAAAGCAGCAGGTCACAACCCACCACTCCAATTAGTTTATTGCGATCGTCATAAACCGGAGCCGCCGCCGTAATCGCCAGTTTTGGTACGTCAAAATAAGTATAAATCTTAGTCCAAGTCGGTTTTTTTGCAAGCACCGGTGCTGTGTACCAGGGGCGGATGCGGGGGTCATAGTTGGGAGTATTTTTTAATAGCTTAGTTGGTTCCCCCAACTCCGACGCCGCGTAACTCTGAAAGTTATAGCCAGTAGATTTGTCTGACTTCAAAACTTGTAATTTACCGTCATCGAGGCGTTCAACTCCAATAAAACCTTTTTGTTCCGATCCGAATTGAATGTAGCTAATTTTATTAAATGTTTTAATTTGTTGAGCAAAGTAGCGCCGCAAACTAGCGGAATCCTGCACCTTCAAAATGCCGAGACGGATGGCGTCGAGATTTAGCTGATTAAGCTGGTGCGGCGTTTCAATGTAACTATGAATATGTTGCTGGATACGCGATGTGACTTCTGCCCGCAGTTGTGCCGCCACATCATTAACTGCTATGCGCCCGTTCCGCAGCGACAGCCACCCCGTCAGCCCTACAGCGGCGAAAGTCTGGAGGGCGAAAGGCACAACCAGGACTATGCGAATTGGTACTTTGCCCGACATTTTTAACATCTGGTTGGTCAGATATTTAATTGGCATGATCAAGCATAACTATTACTAAGCCACAACGGAGACGGCAATGCCGTATCCCTACTGATTCAGCAGATTTTGAAGTTGAGATAGTTTTTGTGGCAATTTGCTGTTGACAACTCGGAATTTGCCACCTGCGATTAAATTTTTCAAATTCAGCCACAGTTATCTTAGCGCGATCGAGAGCTTTCGGAACAGGGGCGATGCCCTTTGGGATAGCTTCGCTTTACGAGCTTTGATCGCAGTTTTCCTATTTGGTGCAGCTTAGCACGCTCCACCGGATCAGAAATATTTTTTTTGTGGAACAGGCCCAAAAGCTCGCGGGTGCTAATCTCAGTTTCAAATGAGATGCTTGCACCCTTGTCAATAAGCCTTTGACTGGCGAGCTCTCCTGCCCACCCCACAAGAAACTTGATGTGTTGTGGAACAGGCATCTTGCCTGTTATTGAGAATGGTGTTCTTCGGTGAATTGAAATGGACATTAATATCTCAACTAGCCAATACTTTTGATAGATGGCCACTCCTTTCCGGCTTGATATAATTAGAACACTAGGATGCAATTGGGGGAGGGATTAATAATGAACGCAGTTATTACTACTCTTGGCACTGTTTTGGGACTGAGTTCCAGTCTAATCAATTTGATGCCTGCGGTTATAGCCCAACCAAGACCGGAAACGAGGGCTCCAACTTCGGAAATAAGTTTATCTGGGGATTCCCTCAGAAATATTCAGGAGAGAACCGTAGACTCCGATTATCAACAGTTTATGCGTAGATTGGAAATATCGGGTAATCCTGTTAGAAGGAATATCGTCTTGGTTTTAAGTTCATCTGGGGATTCCCTCAGAAATCTTGAGGAGAGAAACGTAGAATCCGATTATCAACAGTTTATGGGTGGATTAGAAATACGGCGTGACGGATTTCACTTCAAAATCGATCGCGATTTAGAAATTATTATTCCTCCCTCGGATGCCCAGCTTCTAGGAGACCCTGTGCCTCCCAAACCAAGCGACAGCGGCCAAGAAACGGGAGTTAAACTTCAGCTAGGATTGTAGGAATTTTAAATCAATTTATGCCTGGGGAAACTTCAGCATAAATGCCTTTTCCCGAATGATGAAACGATGACCATCCGAACTCTTGTGATGGCGATCGCTTTTTTCTATGAGTATTATCACACTTGTGTAGGTTTTCCATCACAGCGGATTCCCCATTTTTCACCTAAAGTTAGGAATATTAAACTTCCGACTCAGCCCAATTAGCTACAGAGCTTTACAAAAGAGTATAAAACAGGCGGTGAAGGTGATGGGAAAGGCTCAACTAATTGATTATTTGCGGGGAGAGTTGGCGATATCGAATTCGGCGATCGCAGTTGCTCTCCGACACGGGGAACAAGATGCCGGCCAATTGCCTCTGGTTCTGTGGCAGTACGGCTTGGTTACGCTAGAACAGCTAAACCGAATTTTTGATTGGCTGGAAGGCCAGCCGATTTAGCAATTGGCAAGTCGGGAACTCTAAAAGATGCCATCAAATAATGCCATAAAACAAGCCCCGGCAATTTTTAGGTTGCCGGGGCTTGTTTTATTTAATTTGGTGGCGGGAAGTGGATTTGAACCACTGACCTTCGGGTTATGAGCCCGACGAGCTACCAGGCTGCTCTATCCCGCGTCGCTTTGTCTCTTCTCTAATATAAACACATCTTTCTGAAAATAGCAACCCCTAAATCAAAAAAACTTTTGAGATTGTGGGAGGGGTTGCTGAAATCGGCTCCCCATCAGCACTTTTAGAGCATCGAGACTTCGCCGACTACCTCCAAACGCTTGAATTCGCTGAGAGTCATGTAAGTTTCCGAGAGAGTTTCGGCGATCGCCGCAGTGATCCACCCCAACTGCTTGAGCAAATGAATCGCCACAGCATATTGAGCCCGCTTTGCCCCATCTGTTACCTTAATCGCCAAACCCATGCCTTCGCCAACCCGGCCAATGCACTGCACCCCTTCGGCGCCGGACTTGCTGACGACTTCCCCTTGAGTCAATTGCATCAGTTCCGTGTCAAATTTGCCCTCACCAGCCACCATCATCGGGTGATGAGTCATGGCGCGGACAATCCGCTCCATATCCACGTCCCCACTGGCCAACTTAGCGTAGAGAGAGGCCATTTGCCCCAACTGCAATAAATAGGTAGGAGCGCCGCAGTCGTCGCGAGCGCTGATAAACTCTTCGGCTGGCATTGCCAGTAAGTCTGCCACCTTGCCCAAAATAAGCTGCTGGACGGGGTGTTTGCGGCGCAAATAGCTTTCCAGCGGCCAGTGCATTTGCTGACAGACAGCCAGCATTCCGGCGTGTTTGCCGGAACAGTTGTATTGCAGGGAACTTTTTTTGCCTTCTGGAATCGGGCATTGAAGTTTAGAGGGGTCAATGTCGCAGCGCCACAGGACGTTAAATACTTGTCGCGATTGCTCGATCGTACCTTGATGAGAACTGCAAATAATCGCTAAATCTCGATCGGTGAGTTCGTAGCGTTCTAAGGTGCCGCTTGCAGTCACAGCCAAAGCTTGAAAAGGCTTGAGTGAAGAACGGACAAAGGCGGCCGTTTCCGAGTTACCAGCAACGGACAGAACGCGGCCACGATTGTCACAGACAGCGGCCTGGACGCGGTGCTTAGATTCCACAATACCTTCGCGCAGCAATCTGACTTCCAGTTC
>DMYK01000230.1:4219-4864 GCA_003483675.1 Microcoleaceae cyanobacterium UBA11344 | reverse complement strand
TACGAAGAAACCCGGTTTCTGGCCTTGCATGGGTTAAGTTCTAACTCTTTAGTCCCCGTGGACTTAGTTTGTGTAGTAGCGGTTTCAACCGCCGATCATGATCGAGGATTTTTAACCCGGATTTGGTATTAATTAAGATTCTGGCAACTTATACTGTCCCACAATTCGCTTAGCAAATTCCGGTACATGAGCCTCCAATTTCTCCGGGTAATTCCGCTTCACGTACAGATAATTGCGAGTGAAATGAGAATCAATCGAAAACCGAGCATATTCCAAACCCTTCGGCCCAATTCTCTCAATAAAAACCCCCATTAACTTCGCCGCCCACATCGGCAAAGTTACTCCCTTTTCATAAGCAGGAATACTCTGCTGAACAGCCGGCATCCTATTCCCTTGAGACATGACAGGCTGAGTATTTAACTGCTCCATTACTAAGTCTAACATCTCTTGTCCCGTATCATTTCGCACCACAATCCACTGCCAGCCAAAAGGTGCGCCCATATAGCCCACAACTAAATCTGCCAACCCATTGACGTAATCAAAACAGCTCAAACAAGAAGGAGCAAAAACATCTTTCAATTCCTTAGTATTCAATCCAAAAAACGGCACTTTTTCCACCGAACCGTCTTCGTGTTTGAAGTGAAC
>DMYK01000230.1:3223-4189 GCA_003483675.1 Microcoleaceae cyanobacterium UBA11344 | reverse complement strand
GGAGAACGGCTAGTGGTTTCTAGGAATTTCTGCAAGCCGGCGCGGCTGACATTATCGACGCAGGGAGTTCCCAAAACGTAGAGCTTTTCTAAACCGAGTTTTTTCTCCACTGTTCGCAAGGCTTGAATTTGACAGCCGACACCAATTACTAACAGCCGCTTCATCCCCGATTTTTCGATTTGTTCCAATACTGAAAGGTTGGGAGAGAGAGTTGGTTTGTTGACTTTTGCTGCGAGAATCTCTTCGCGAGTTGTCGCAATAATCGGCATCGGTTGAAAGCGGTCTTCCTTCGTAGTTTGGACGCAAACAACGCCTTCTACAATGCCTTTTTCGAGCATTTCAATGGCAATTGTGCTCACGATTCCCGTCCACTGAGCGCCCTCAATTGGCTCTTTTTTCCGGGCCGCCATCATGTTTTGACTGACTCCGAAATACCAATCGTCTGGATTATCGAGGTTTCGCGATCGCCCGTGAATTTCCGCTTCCAGTTCCGCGATGTGCTGTGTTAAGAAAGCACAAGATTCCTTGACATAATGGATGTAATATGTATCACACAAACCGCACTCGCTGCAAAGTTCTTTAGCGGGGCGGCGGCTACCCGGTTTGAGGGCTTTGGATTTTTGGTGCTTAGCAGAATCTGTTGCGGTCATCTAAATTACTTATTTTTATGGAGATATGGCTTGTACGAGAATATCACACCAATTTGGGTTAATTTATTTCTTTATTCTTTTTTTCAGTCCGCGTCGGCGGACTTTGTTTGTGTAGCAGCGAATTCCATTCGCCCGGAATTCGTGGATCAAACATTAGGATTTATCCTGAAATAGGGAGCGATCGCAGGAATTATTCGACAAATAAAGCTCTGGGATAAATCGTAAAAATGTTTGTAAAAACAGCCCTCGCGGGCATCATTTGCAATCTCGCAATTTCCGGCTTAGGATTTGCTGTTTTAATTCGTCCTATTCCTGT
>DMYK01000230.1:2738-3200 GCA_003483675.1 Microcoleaceae cyanobacterium UBA11344 | reverse complement strand
CCGATCGCCCTTAACTATTCGCGGATGGGAATTGGCGGCGTTAGGTTAGGGATGTCTGTAGAAGCAGCAAAACGCAAATTGGGAAAACCGCAACGCGACGAAACTAAACCGGCTGGGCCTGCAATTGGCGGCAAGATTCGCACGCTAACTTACCAAGGTTTGACAGTGGCAGCATGGGAGGGAAAAGTTTATTTGATGTCTACTACCAATCCCAAGTTTACTACAATTGATGGTGTCAAGGTAGGAGATAGCAAGCAAAAAGTCATTAAAACTTACGGTTNNGTTGAGGGTAACGTGACTCGGTTGACTTACAGCAATGACCAAAAGGCTTCTAATTTGATGTTTGAACTTCGGGGATCGCGCGTGCAAAAAATCATTTGCGGTACGCAGCTAAACTGAAATGTGTTACACAAGATTGCAAACATCCGCCAAGTTTGCAGGCTTCATTCCTCTTCGTCATCA
>DMYK01000230.1:0-2719 GCA_003483675.1 Microcoleaceae cyanobacterium UBA11344 | reverse complement strand
TCTTCCCCATAAAGTAGGCGATTTCGGTGGCGATCGTGTGTTCGGACGGAAACGGAGGTACTGTTTTGGTACTGCACAGTTCCCCTTTTTTCTCCCTACTTGTCAGGGAAATTAGTTGAATGGAAACGAAACCCCCTAAAGTAACACTGACTTAGGGGGGTTTGTTGGTTCTGACGGGTTGCGCGATCGCGTTGTGCTCTGTTGGGCAAAACAAACCTCCAGTTTTGTGCCGGGGGCAAAAGCGCAATTTGATGCGTTTTTAGGGGTTAAATGAGTAGTCGTACAGAAACTTACGCGCTTGGCTGAAAGTTTTACTGGATAAGCATAGATTATTTGGTACAGCTTTTTTGTACGGCACAGTAAGGATTTGAGGCTTTTAAATTTCAGACAGATCAATTGGTATAGGCTTATAAGAGGCGATCGCAATATTCAAGACGGCACAATCATTTCCTTAGCATAAGTTTCTGTTTGACTGCTCATTTCACCCCTAACTTACACTGAAAACTTTCATTACTTCATCGCCAAGATGATTAATTACTTTAACCGCAATCCGACCGGATTTAGGCTTAGTAAATGGTCTGGAAGTATCACTATGTAAACTTGACCATGCTTCCTCATCAATCTCGGCTTTGAGCGTTGTCTTGAGTGATTTGTAGGGGTCATTTGCGCCTAAGAAGTAAGCATGACGGACAAAAAAGCTTTCCTCATTGTAGTCGGTATCAATGAACCAACAGGCGATTTCATCGGCATTACTAGACCTAACTTCTCCAGACTGGGGATGAAAGACATCAACACCGTGAATCTTGACCTGTAAATTGCCATCGTCAAGGGTATTGATATCAATATCCGGTTCCCCAAAGATGACAAATAGGTTGCCTGCACCAGTATTTTTGAGGTCGTTCGCCATGTGTAGATCGGCGTTCATTCTGGCTTTCAGGATGGGTATACGACCGAGCTTGTTAAATTCGGCTGAGTGAGCGTCATAGTTAAAAGCACAGGCAATCAAGACATCAAAGCCAATATCACCAGCTTCTCTAGCGGCGACAACTAGATCGGGACGCGATACTGTGCCAAATTCTGGACCGATAAAAATACCTGCTCTTTTCTCTTGGTTGTTTTCGCCTTCAGAATAACGACCTTCAGCACAGATATATCGACCAGGAAAGGGGACAAGAGATGTGAAATTAATTTTGTCTTCTTTGTGAGCTTGTTGCACACCAGAGGTTTTGAGGTTTTCTAGTATCACATTAACAAAGTCAATTGCGTCATTATCGCGTTTTAGCTTTGCGCCAGGATCGATGAGGTCATCATTTTCATCAACTGCCAATACTCTATGAGGTGACAAACTTTCAACGGTGAATGGACCAGCTACCCGCGCAATGTTTTTATCTTCATAGGGCTTGTCATAGAGAGATTCCTGCTCGGCTTTAGCAGCAATAGAAGCATCAATTTCTTTTTGTCTGGCAATGCGATTTTTCCACCAATCACCATGTAATTGCTTGGCTTTGTCCGACCATTTCGCCTCAACTTCACGCGGTATTTCCCACTCTTCCCAAGATTTGTTTAGTTCTTTGTTCAATGCTTCGCGCAATGGTTCGAGCTTGGCTTGGTAGGTTTCCCAGATGGTATCAATCTCGGTATTGTTGGCGATCGACTTCAGGGTGATGTGGGGAACGCGATCGTACACAAAACCAAGGCGAATATTTCCCTGAGTTGGGGTAGTGGCAGGGAAGGTTCGGGTAATGGCTGCTTCTTTTTGCTGACCTGCGAGGCTATCGGCAAGGAGGTAATAGGGATAACGAGCGCCCATGATTCTCGCTCTAGCTAATGCCAAGGCAACACGAGAGGTGTCGATCGTGATCCAGCGTCTTCCCCATTGTTCGGCAACATAGGCAGTAGATCCGCTTCCGCAAGTTGGATCAAGGACTAAATCACCGGGGTCGGTTGCCATTAAGAGGCATCTTTCTATAACTCTTGAGACAGTTTGTACAACATACATTTTGTCTCTTTCTGCTGTTCCCATTGTGTCAGTCCACATATTAGATAGTGGGGTAGCAGCAAAATCATCTATGAATAGTCGATAATTAACGAAGGATTTGGTAAGCAATAATCTGCCTGATTTACCTAATCTTGAAAGTCCTATCTTAGTGGTTTTCCAGTGTTGATTTGCCTTGTGAGATAAAAATTTTCCTTCAAATTCCAGATTAAATGGTTGACTAGGCGCACCATCTGAGGTTAGCGGACTCCCCAAAAAGAGCCGAGCATTTTCAGGCAAAGTAAGATTGTCATTATCATCCATAAACTTTGATGACGGTATTACTTCTCCGCTTTCTAAAAGCACTGATTTATATCTTTTACCTGAACCTTCACTATAAATTTTAGCTTCAAGCAATGATCGATATTTTAGTGAGCCTTTATTTCGAGAAAACCAAAGAATATAATCACATATTAAGGGGATTGAGCCAGCATCAAATCCACCTGTTTTCTTAAATTGAATCAAGGCAATAAAATTCTCATCCCCAAACACCTCATCCATCAAAGCTCTAACCCGATGCACATTCTCATCACCAATCTGCACAAAAATAGAACCGCTATCAGCTAACAAATCCCTCGCCACCGTCAACCGATCGCGCAGATAAGTTAAATAAGAATGAATCCCATCGCGCCATGTATCTCGAAATGCCTTAACCTGTTCTGGTTCACGAGTAATCTGATCCAG
>DMYK01000279.1 GCA_003483675.1 Microcoleaceae cyanobacterium UBA11344 | reverse complement strand
AATTGTCCGAGCCGGAGGTGGGCAACCTCATCCAAGGCATTTGATCGGCAGTGTAGTACACCATTCTGCCGAGGGAAGTAACTATCGATCGCTGACCGAATCCGATGGGCACAAGCATAAATAACCTCAATTACTGTTAGCTCTTCGATTATTCTCTTCGATCGCATACTGATTTTTGTCGGCCACCCCGTCTCTATCTAAAAAATTTGTAAAGTCGGCGGTGTTTTTTGTAAAGATTTGGTAATGATTTAAATCTATTTTAGTACAGGTAAACGGTGAAACTACAGGCAGGAACTAAGTTGTGAGATTTTGGCCGATCGGGCTGTGCCCTCTTTGATCACATACTACTCACCCTTGCAAACTACCTCTTTTCGGTGATAATAGCAAAGTGAGGGGTAAGACCCCTCACTTTGCCACAGCAGGGACGGCAGGTTTGCTGTCGATCGCCAATAACCTGATCGACAACATAATTAATCACCATCTCTTCGACAATATTTGCGGAGCAGCTACTTTTGATGTCGAAGGTGTTTGTTACAGGGCTGACGATCGGCTCTTCGACAACATACTGATCACATACTGATCCCTAACAGGGGGGGTGCTGGCAACCTCTTCGATCACATACTGATCAAAAATGGCAGCGCCGTGATCAATTCTATAACACAAAAACAGCAATCTCAGGGAGGTCTACTCATAATGCAACTGCTCAAGAAACGGGATCGCAAGGCCTCTTTGGTAACATCTATGGTTGACGCCAAAATTCTTCCTGACGAGTTCGCAGAATTTGACACTCTCTGTCGAAGCACGGAGCTCTTCGATCAACAACTCGGCTCATTGGCTTTTGTAGCCACTCCCGACCGCTCCAAGGCAGCGTCAGAGTCTCGGATGCCCCCGGCCGTACTCGGTCTGATCCGCCTAGCTGTAGAAGACCTGAAATGCTTTGAAGTAGTAGAACACCAGTTTGGATACTGGGGGCTAAGTTTTACCAACACAGTGGCAATCCAACCTTCAAACCCAGCCTTCTTTGAAAACATCCCCAGTGGTTGTGGGAAAACAGTTTTAATGGGAGCCCCAAAAAGTGGACTGATAGAAGTCTCTTTCAAGTATCCAGTTCGTTTTGTGTCAGGACTTGTTACCAGTTCGCGACGAACAGTTTTATCTGCTGGCGACGCCGAAGGAAACCCAATTGCTCAGGACGAAATGCCTGCACCGAATCTGGTCGGGTCTAATTCTCCCATCGCCCCGGGCGCTCCCCTGCGTGTAACAGCCCCGAATATTTATCGAATTACTTTTTATGCTTTTGACGGTCAGCTAGTAGTCGATGATTTTACTTTTGGCTTTTAAAGAGTGTCTAAAGCCTGTAAACTTTCGAGCAGGGCATTGCGGACTAGAGCTTCAGGTTCCCGACTCAGCATCAGGCGAAAGCATTCGGCGGCGTGGGATGTGGCGATCGAACTTTTGAGCGAACTCTCTCGGCCAAACCCCGGATTATTCACCAAATTGGTGATTTGCCGCACTGCTATCAAACGCTTCACGGGGTCACTATCAGTCAAATCGGCCAAGATGCGATCGAGTACCGCTTCATCTTTTGAGGCACGCTGGTTCAACGCTTGCCGTAGCAACAGGGCGACAAGGGCGATCGTACCCACGTATTGCCAAATCGCGCTCACAGCCATCCAGAGGCTCTGGGAGTCAGCCCAAATCGCAAAACTCATGTAAGTTCCCAAGGTAGCAATGCCGCCACTAGCTACGGCTAAAACCAAGCGGCGGTTCGGGCCCTCCCAAAATTGCTCGCCTTTCGATCGCACCAATTGCCAATTCCAAGACTGTGCCCGGTAAACAAGTAGCATCATTACTATCCCCACACCTGTAGAACTCAGCAACTGACCGTTCCACCACCCCCAAACTGCGGTCACTGTCAAAAGTGCTACCCAGCTTTTCGATCGACTCAAACGCTCTAGCAGCCACTTCAGAAAAGTGCTAGAAACAACAGGCGATCGCCTTCCGGGGGCCGAGGAGTCAACGCCGTGCAGAGCCCTGGGCCGAGCCCTGGTTCTCGCTACTGAGGGGGCAGACGTGCGATCGTTCCAGGCATATTCCCTCACAGCCTTAGCCTCTGTGATTGTTGCTAGCAACTCGCAATGGGCGGGCGATCGAAGTTGCTCCCTGCGCTCTGACACTTCCACTACTGAGGGAGTCAGGTTTACTGTAGTTTTTTTGACTCGATTCATATTGAGTTTATTTAGATAGAACTTAATTTGACACTCCCCGCGCTAAAGCGACGGGGATTCTTGGTTCAATCAGTCGGCTTGCCTGTTGATGTCACCACCAACGAGTAGAGGTCGGTTTAGAATTACGAATTAAAAATTACGAATTCCGAATTATCCCCTCGTAATTCGTAATTCGTAATTCGTAATTAATTAACTTTTCCGTGAAAGTGAGACATCTTTTATCAGAAGAAAGCTGACAACCTGAAGTCTTATATTCTACGGAACGAGTGTGCTTTTTGAATTGCGGATATCCCTTTTTTCCAGGCTTTTTAGCTTTGCAATTAGAGCAGAAACGTTGGACAGCAAAAATGGCGCGTTGGGCCATCGCTTGACGTGCCATTGAGTTAAGTTTACCTGCCCATTCAAACTCTTTGGCCATGATGGCACATTGCTTATAGAGGTCAGATAGTTTAACTCCCTGATTATCCATCCAGTGTCTGAGAGCTTTGTTTCTGACAAACTGAGCTGTACGGATAATTTCGTCCATGACCCGGTACTGCTGAGACTTGCCTTTTAACTTGAACTCTCGCACAATCATGGAGTTATTGTATCATATTTATAGATGATTGTGGATATAAAATAAAAGCAGTCCTTGAAAAATCTTTACACTTTACTCGCCCAGGAAAGGCTGCACGCTGCGTTTCATCAAGAGCGTAAACGCGCGGGGCTTTCACGCAAAGCTTTGTAATTTTTATTTAGTTGGCAAGCCCAACACTCTTTGATAAACTCTTTGATAATCTCTTTGATAATCTCTTTGAGACTCTTTGAGATCATACTGCATTTGATCGGCATGCATTAACTCTTGCACGTCAAGGGATCAGAACAATACGGTCGCCGAGCTTGGGTTTGACGGCAAAGCCCTGATCCAGATGTCAACACTCTTTGATACTCTTTGATATACTCTTTGATAACCCTCTTTGATATTTCTTTGATATCATATTCTGATGAATCGCCGGAGCCTCTTTGATTACATACCGCAGGTAAAACTATGTCTAGTATGCAAAACCAATTCACGGTTCACTTCTGGGGCGTTAGAGGCAGCATCGCGTCTCCCGGTGCTGAAACTGTTCGTTACGGAGGCAATACGCCCTGTATTGAAATGCGCGTGGGTGATAGTCGCCTAATTTTCGACGGCGGTACTGGGTTGCGGGTTTTGGGACAATCTCTCCTGTCCCAGATGCCCGTAGAAGCTCATATGTTTTTCACTCACTCTCACTGGGACCATATTCAAGGTTTTCCCTTTTTTGTCCCAGCTTTTATCAAGGGCAATCGTTTTCATATCTATGGTGCGATCGCTCCAAATAAAGCTACTATCCAGCAGCGTCTCAACGACCAGATGCTGCACCCGAATTTTCCGGTGCCTCTACAAATTATGGGTGCTGACCTTAAATTTAATGATCTTGAAGTGGGACAACCGCTGGATTTAGGGGAGATTAAAGTGGAATCTGCTTTATTGAACCATCCGGGGGAAGCTGTAGGCTACCGGGTTAACTGGCGGGGGTACGCGGCTGCTTACGTGACTGATACTGAACATTATCCAGACTGTTTGGACGAAAATGTGCTGTATTTGGCTCGGGATGCTGAGGTGCTGATCTACGATGCTACTTATACCGATGAAGAATATTACTCGGAGAAAACTAGCAAGGTCGGCTGGGGACATTCGACTTGGCAGGAAGCTGTGAAGCTCGCAAAAGCGGCTAATGTGAAAAAGTTGGTGATTTTTCACCATGACCCGCTGCATAATGATGAGTTCCTTGACCAGGTGGGTGAGCAAGTCGCTCAAAGGTTCCCGAACAGTTTGATGGCGCGCGAAGGTTTGTCGCTACAGTTGCTTCCTCCTGACAGCGGTTTGTCTGGATATGTGCGATCGCCCTCTGTGTCTATCTGATGGTTTGGTGATGGCTATTGTGGCGCGTTGATCTTGATGCCTTAATTCTTTTTGTGGTCTTTCTGTGCATCTTTTTGTGGTCTTTCTGTGCGTCTTATAGTTGTCATTGGTCGCGTAGTGAAGAATCTCGCCCTCTCTTCTTTTTGTGGTCTTTCTGTGGGTCTTATAGTTGTCATTGGTCGCGTCTTATAGTTGTCATTGGTCGCGTTGCGATGAATCTCGCCCGATTTTTCAATTCTGCGCGCGCGATCGCAAACCATCCTTTCCTGTGTCAAAATCTAATATATGTGGGTAACTTCTTCTTGTTCTGCTGTTCTAACTCCAACTGCCGTTTCCTTGGGAAACTTTGATGGTTTGCACCTAGGGCATCGTCAAGTCGTGCAGCCAATTTTATCTCGCTCGGCACGGCTAAATTCTCGGGATATTTCAGCTTCGGGGTCGCCTTTGCGATCGCTTGTTAGTGATCGTGAAAATTTGGTTCGCGAACAGGATCCAGCCTGGGATAATCACCCAGCAGAGCCACCTGCAATCGCGCTGCTGAATCATAATTTTGATGGTTATACGGGGATAAGGGCTGAGGAAAAAAGCGTTTCTGGCTATGATTCTGATGGGGTGGAACGCCCCTACGGAACCGTGGTAACATTCGATCCGCACCCGCAAGAATTCTTTACGGGTCAACCTAAAAAATTGCTGACGCCTGGGTCAGAAAAAGTAGAATTGCTAGAAGCAATGGGCGTTGAGCAATTGGTTTTGCTACCATTCGATCGAGAATTAGCAGATTTGACGGCTTCTGAGTTTGTCGAGCAAATTTTGGTGCGACAACTACAAGCCTGTCGAATTAGTGTGGGGATGGATTTTCGTTTTGGACGGGGAAGGGCTGGAACGGCCCTTGATTTGCAGTCGATCGCCTCTAGCTACGGCATTGATGTTACTCTCATAGGGCTCCACACCTGCGGTGAAGGCGAACGGATCAGCAGTTCTGTGATCCGCGAAAGTCTAGCATCGGGCGACCTCAAAAGAGCGAATCAGTTGCTGGGGCGTGCTTACAGTTTAGTTGGGACAGTGGTTGAAGGACAGCGACTGGGAAGGACGATCGGATTTCCCACCGCTAATATCGAGTTACCACTCCCAAAGTTTTTGCCGCGTTTTGGCGTGTACGCGGTGCAAGTATTGGTGAGAATGTTATCGAGTATGTTATCAAAGAGAGATGCCGTTCGGATCAAAGATCAAAGTTCTTCCTATGAGTGGGAAAATCCTAAAACTCTAATTTCAGACCAAGAATCAGATTTATCTATTCTAAATGGGGTGATGAATGTTGGCTGTCGCCCGACGGTAGATGGCCAGCAACCCACTATCGAAATTCATTTGTTAGATTGGTGTGGGGATTTGTATGGTCAAACTTTGAGTGCGAGTTTGGTGGAGTTTTTACGACCCGAACAAAAGTTCGCTGATCTGGATGCTCTCAAAACTCAAATTCAGGCAGACTGTGATGTTGCTAGAAGGGTGTTAAATGAGCAACGGCTAAAAAAATAAAATACCCAGATCCCCGACTTTTTAGATGTGATCAAAGAGAGTCGGGGATCTAAACGTAGCGTTGTCATTCTGAGCGTAGCGTTGTCATTCTGAGCGTAGCGTTGTCATTCTGAGCGTAGCGTTGTCATTCTGAGCGTAGCGAAGAATCTCGTGCGATCGCGATTTACATTTAGCAATTAGCAATCAGGGAAATGAGAGAACATATTGAGCGGCTCAAGCAAAATCTAGGCAAGACTATTGTCGGCAAAGCGGATGCTATTCGCTTGGTGATTGTAGCGGTACTTTCGGGGGGACACGCACTGTTAGAGGATGTGCCAGGTGTGGGAAAAACGCTGTTGGCTAAGTCTTTAGCGCGATCAATAGATGGTAAGTTTCAACGGATTCAATGCACTCCCGATTTGTTGCCGACAGATATCACCGGAACTAATATTTGGAATCCTCGCACTGGACTGTTTGAGTTTTTGCCAGGGCCAGTTTTTGCTAATGTTTTGCTCGCTGATGAAATTAATCGGGCGACACCTCGAACTCAGTCAGCTTTGCTGGAGGTGATGGAAGAAAAGCAGGTGACAGTGGATGGGGTTTCTCGGAATGTTCCGCTGCCTTTTTTTGTGATTGCTACTCAGAATCCGATCGAATATCAAGGTACTTTTCCGCTCCCAGAAGCCCAGATGGATCGGTTTACTTTGTCTTTGACTTTGGGCTATCCTGCGGAGTTGGAAGAGTTGCAAATGTTGGAACGGCTTTCTGATAGTTTTGCGGTGGAGGATTTGCAGCCTTGTATTTCTTTGGAAGAAGTGCAGGAGTTGCGCCGTTTGTGCGGGGCTGTGAAGGTAGAAGCGTCTTTGAAACAGTATATTGTGGATTTGGTGCGATCGACCAGGGAAGATGAGGAGATTACTCTGGGGGTGAGTCCCCGGGGTGCGGTGGCTTTGTACCGGGCTTCCCAGGCGTTGGCGTTTATTGCGGGTCGGGATTATGCGACTCCTGATGATGTGAAATATTTGGCACCACACGTACTTTCTCACCGTTTGATTCCGGCGGGGGGAAGGAGGGC
>DMYK01000491.1 GCA_003483675.1 Microcoleaceae cyanobacterium UBA11344 | reverse complement strand
ATAGTTTCTAGGGTTTGTCCGCAGTCGTGGGAGACAAGTCCCCGCACATTCTCAAAAATAAATGCTTGAGGTTTAAAAGTATCAATCAGCCGCACAATCTCAAAAAATAGCGTGCCTCTGGTGTCTCCAAAGCCAGCTTTTTTACCAGCATAGGAGAAAGACTGACAAGGAAATCCTGCCAGTAAAATTTCATGTTCTGGAAGTTGGTTGATCAGTCGGATGTCGCCTAAAGGTCGATCGCAAAAGTTAGTCTGGTAAACTAATTGAGCGTCTTTATTGATTTCGCTGCTTAAGACGCATTCTGTTTCAATATTTAAGGCGCGAGCGGCTTCTTCAAATCCTAGTCTCAGGCCGCCTATTCCTGAGAATAAGTCAATAAAACGGATTTTTGGCATAATTTTAGTTAGTTTAGATTTTAACACGCTTTCTTAAGCATACCATCTCTTTACTCATTGTTAGGCACCAAGTAATCCCTCAAAAACTCGCAAAGTACATTAAGTTCATTATGGGAAAATGCAACTGTGCAATGACTATACGTACACAAGTTTCTGATTGCATTTTCCCTTTCAAAGTTACCAGCGCCATCAATGACGTAAGCCATTTTATAACCTGCATTTTCAATCTGTTCAAATCTAGATCTTGCTTGTCCAGCTTTACGTTCAATTACACTATTTGTTGTTACCTGAAAGCTAATCTCTATTGCCACAAACTTATCTTGTTTAGAAACTACCAGATCAAATGTTGTTAGTCCTTTGTCGCTTTCTTGGTCGGTATGTCTAACACCAGGTAAATGACCGTTAGGTCTAATAGCGGTATCTACAACCCCTAAATTATCTTGCAAGTATTCTTTGACAAAGTTTTGAGCGATTTGACCTAAAGTATTTGATTGTGACCCAGAAGTTATCCTGCTAACCCAGATATATCGTTGTTTAATAAACTTATTTAATTTATCTGGTTGACCTAAGTAATTACCAATTTCACATTTTGCTAGAACCTCAGCGCTTTTTTCATTTATTGAATTAGCCCCGAACAAAAGAATCGCTATTAAATCTTTGTGCGCCAAAGAGAGAGATTGATTTTGGAGTATTTTTTTACCGTCAATCCCTAGTTTGCTATTTGTTAATTGACCTGTTACTGGTAGGGAAGTAAATTGATAAGAGTAAGTTTGCAGGTTCCAAAGGTAATCTAATTTATTTAATGGGAACAGAGAATTAAACTGACTATTCACTCTTTTTATCATTTCTCCCCCAAAGTCCGCCAGTACAATTAAATGTTTCAGGAACATATTTGCTGAAAGTGTTGAAGAGTCTACTATTTGAAATAATCCGCTTAAATCCGAAACAGTGATGCTAAGAATAGCAATAAATTGCTCTTGAGTTTCTATCAATTTTGGTATGACACTGAGTTCTGCTTCCTTTTGAGATAAGTCGGAAGGCCAAAACATAGAAGCTAACTCACGGATTTCTTCAACGGTTATTCTGTAATTTTGAGTTGACATTTTGAGTTTAGTGTGGTAAAAAGTGCTGTGAATTTGATGCGATCGCCCGCCCTTCTCGCTATTAAATGTTCGGCGGCAGTTGACGCGATTCTTCTGGGAAGGAGGCGGGCGATCGCACTTTCCCCTATTTTTTGCTAGCCATCCACTCCTGAATATCCTTAATTGTAAACACGGCCTCAAAATCTAACCCAACAGAGCGATAAAACTCGGCCCCACCTTGCTCTCTGTTAATTAGCGCCAAAATTCGATCGACCTTATAACCAGCTCCCCGCAGCCGCTCCACCGCCTGCATCGCCGACTTACCCGTCGTCACCACATCTTCCAAAACCACGACAGTCGCGCCCTCTGGCAGTGTTGGGCCCTCAATATATGCCATTGTCCCGTGTCCTTTGGCTTCTTTTCTGACAATCAGCGCTGGTATCGGGCGATCGCTCAAAGCCGAAACTACACTCACCGCAGTTACAATTGGGTCAGCACCCAAAGTCAAACCCGCTACAGCTTGCACGTCTGCTGACAGCATCGAAAACAGCAACCTCCCCGTCGCCAAAGCACCTTCTGGATGCAGCGTCACAGGTTTGCAGTTAATGTAATAGGAACTTTTCTGCCCCGAAGACAGCACAAAATCTCCCTCGCGATAAGCAAAAGAGCACAGTAAATCCAAAAGTCGATCGCGCAACACCTTTAAATCAGCAGTATCCATAGCTTGCAGTATGTCAAAAACAAAAATAATCCGCCGATAATCAGTCTATATTGGAAGCGGAATTAATTTAGAGGCTTAAATATCATGGGTCGGAAGTTACAAAGCCTGAGTGGTATGTTGATTCTTGCAGTCGCTTCTGCTACCTTGGCATCCGTCAAACCAGCTCAAGCAGAAACAGTTAGATTTCACCCAATTGCTGACGATTTCAACCGACAATTCTTTGAGGCGTCTGGAGACTTTTACTACAACGTCAGCCTGCCCGGTTACTTTGGCGACTATTTAGGCATCGGTTCCCCCAGCGGCGTAGTTGCCTTTCCCGACAAAGAAATCGAGCGGGATGCCAGCCGCCTCGATGGCCTCTACCGAAAAATCATGCAGCGGCAAGTTTCCAGCGATCCAATTCTCCGCAGCCCGGATGCTACAAATCCCTTCGATTCATCAGTAATGGCAATGCCGAGCGCTTGTCAGCTAGCACCTCAACCTAGCGGCTGTTTCCCAACTCCAGCGGGTGTCAGAGAGCAACAGCAACAGCAAGAGCAAGAGCAACAACAACAGACTGCTCCGGGCCCAGTTAGAGGACTTTATTAAGTAGCGCCGGCTGGCCCAAATTAATTGCCCGGTAGGTAGCGCTCTAATTAAATTAGGACTTACGCAAAGCCTAT
>DMYK01000278.1:10226-19483 GCA_003483675.1 Microcoleaceae cyanobacterium UBA11344 | reverse complement strand
TGTCATCTGCAATTAAACAGTTCCAAGGTCACTGGAACAGTGTTGCAGGTTTAAAAAGCTCTTATAACATTGGCGAAGCGAACATTACCCGAAAGGGGCGGTCGCAACCATATCTCCAAAGGAGGGGCAACCATACCCCTCCACCTCCCAAGAGGTAGACAACTAATTAAGCAAATCAAGCAAAGCCGTCCTAAAAGGACGGGGTTTCAACCCATTTTTCTGATGACAACTCAACAAAAAATTAAACGCAGTTTAGCTTGTCAGCGCCTCTGGGTGTTGCCTGCTGCTTTTAGCTTCCTCAGTTTAAGTTGGGTAGCGCCAACAAATGCGGTCGAAGCTGCACAGCCAAATGCAACCAGCTTTTTAATTGCACAAGCAACCGAAACTAAACCTGCGGCATCTCGCCCTCGACCAAGGACTGCATTTTTTGAAGAAGAGAGGAGACAGAGGTTTGGATTTGGGGACTTCCTGAACTCTGCCTTGGATGGGGCAGACAATGCTTTCTCTGGCGATTCAGTGCAGAATTCTCCCATTACCCTGGAGCCTCTGTCTGGAGTTTTCACGACAGGCATTAACGGCACCCTCACAGTGGGTATTAATGATAGTCGCCGGACAACTAACGACTCGATAAATAATCCTGCTTTCTTGAATGGCTCTTTTATTAGCACTGACGGCACTAACCTGCAATTTTCTAATGTCATTTCCGGTTCTAGTCCCCAAAGAGGAACTTTGAACGTAAATGGTACGATCTTGATTAATGGCGTGCCAAATCCTGTCATCGGTGTGAGGGAATACAGCGCCAGCGGTAACGAAAATAATGGTTTTGTTAGCGCCACCGTGCAGTTGGTCGATCCAAATAACCCGTCGCAAGCGATTTTTATCCAAGTGCCAGCGGCTCGAAATTCAGGCGATCGAAATACTGCAAGAGGCCCTGCTAACCTGTCAATCGGCCGCCCCATTGACCGCTAAGCGGATAGAGAAAATAGAGGGGTAGCTACTGTTCACGAAAAACTACCTAAAACTCCCTAAAATTACCCAAAAGCCATGCTCAAATAACTGTTTGAATAATTTTGTAAGCTCTCAAGAAATCGCTCAAAAACTGTAATCAGATATGTACGCCATCAAGTTAGAACTAAAACTCAATAACAAAGAACCTACCTTGATGGCGCGACATTCTGGCTATGCTAGATTTTGCTACAATTACGCTTTGACTCTTTACCAAGAAGTAAAAAGTCTCCCAGGCGGGAGGAGCAAAAAAGTAGCAGCAATCGAAAGAGTTTTCACCGATCACGTCAAAAATATGCCGGAATATCAATGGACTAATACTTGATCTTCTAGGGTTTATAAAATGACAGGCATTTTAGTGAGGCTTGATCACGTTTCTTTAAAGGATTGGGAGAGTTTACCAAATTCAAAAGGAAGAAAGATGGTGATTCGTTTACGGTAGATGCGGCTGATTGGAATCCCTCGGTTTTATTAGCAGCTAACAAGTCGATTAAAATTCCCACCCTGGGAATATTTCGGCTCAAAGAATCTATCCCATTTCCCTGTAGGGCGCAAACTTTTACGATCTCGCCCCAGGCAGATAAATGGTATGTGTCCTTTGCCATCAAAGCCGAAAAAATACCACCACTTTTTCATGCCGTTGTCGAACCAATAGGAATTGATTGAGGAGGAGCAACATTTGCTACTATTTCCGATGGTAATTACTACGAGTCTCCCTGTCCACTCAAAAAAGCGAAAACCAAGCTGAGTAAGGAACAGTGGAGAAATCGAAACAAGCAATTAGGTAATAGACGGTTGGGTGTAAGAGCATCTAAAAATGCTCATAAGCATGATCGTAGAATCGCTAAGATTCAACTATTAACCGTGATTGCAATGCAGCAATTAATTTATCTCGTTGTTCAGAATTAGTAAGGTCAGCTCGGCCTGAAGTTACGCCTGCGGACAAGAAGGAGCCGACTCCCTTGGTAGAGGCAGTTCGAGAACATTAAATCTGCCATGAGTAGATTTGAGTAGGTTTCATGGAGCGGAAAATGCCTTTGCAGTGGCATCGGCATGATTCCAGGCTGTTAGTGTGTGGGGTGACAACAATTAGCTAACTCAATGAGGAAATGTGAATATGTTGTCGATCGAACAAATAATCGGGCAACTGTTGGCCGGCATCGCCATAGGAGTGCAAGCAATGCCTGCTCTGGCGGAACTTTCCCCGCCGGAAATCAATTCCATCGCCCGACAGACAACGGTGCTGATCGCGCCCGGGCTCACCCCG
This sequence comes from Microcoleaceae cyanobacterium UBA11344, assembly GCA_003483675.1. Classification (GTDB taxonomy): domain Bacteria; phylum Cyanobacteriota; class Cyanobacteriia; order Cyanobacteriales; family Microcoleaceae; genus Microcoleus. Next base: position 17,211 of record DMYK01000278.1, on the reverse strand, counting down.
GAGTTGCGCCAGGACTTGGAGGAGAACCGCAATAACCCGTTAGAGAATAAACAACGCTGGAACCCAGGCTCAGGGGCGATCGTGGCTCGTGAAGGCAATAAATACTACGTTTTAACAGTCGCTCACAACTTCTTCCAGAGGTACTTAGATACTCCAGAGTTCTGGCAAAAATCTGGCGGTACTCCCTTTTACGGTATCCGCACTTGGGATGGCGAAGTTCACGGGGTGGAAGCGGTGAATGACGGCAGGGGTTGCCCGCTGAGGGGGATCGCCGAGGCGCGATCGCTGATCCGATTCGGTTGCCGCGATCGCTTCGTCCCCGGTACAGAAACCGTCAATCGCAATGGCGGCGAAGATAATGTCAAAGGCATCGACTTAGCCATCATCAGTTTTACCAGCAATAAAGACTACCCCGTTGCTTCTCTAGGAGATGCCAGCACAGTCAAAATCGGCGATCGGGTTTACATTTCCGGCTGGCCCGATCCCGAACTTGAGCAAGCGAATGCCGGCCAAAGCGTCCGCCCAGTTTCCCGCAGGCAGAGGCGTTTAGCGTGGGGTTCGGTGGGGGCGAAACTCTCGCCTGATACCAGCAACCAAGGCTACAGCATCTTTTACACCGACTGCACTCGCCCTGGGATGAGTGGCGGGCCTGTCTTTGACAAAGATGGCCGTCTTGTCGGCAATCACGGCCGAGGCAGCAACAACAAGCAATCCTGTGGCAGCGAGGGCAGCCCTAACAGCTTCTTGCAATCGAGCGATCGCCCGGATGCGCCCGGACAGGTGGCTGATGCCAACAGTTTGAGCCGCTTGTTTAGCGGTTCGCAGCAAGTCAATAAAGCGATCGACTTGATCGGGCAGATGGGACTGCGTTTAGCCTTCAACTTGCAGATGCCTTCTGCTGACTTGATTAGGAGAGGGTTGGCCGGTCAATCGGTTCAAGCGACTTCTGGCAGCAGCGGCCGCCTCGAATTTGACATTACCGCCGATCGCAATTCAGGATCTTATGACGATCCGAGCGATGTCATCCCCGACATTTATCAGGAATATTCCTCCTTTTCTGGGCTGGGCAGCCGTGTGAGAGACGTACCCTCCGGCGGGTGCGGCACTATTTTGCTAGGAGAGCCGTGCCCGTGAGGAAAGTAGCAGAAGGAAACTTAAAACTTCTGCTCTCTTCCTTGCCTCAAAGCTTCGCTGCCTGGTGGCAGCGAAGCTCTGCTACCAAACCGAACCGCCAGCAGGCGAGGTGGTGGGGGCAGGAGCGTCGGGCTGGGCAGGTGCTGCCGCAGCACCTTCAACCACTGTGCCATTCAGGAATTGCTTGAAGTCAATGTACACGGCGCTGGGTTCGTCTTGGCTTTCATAGAGGGGCCCACTGGCGCCAGCGCGGATGTTGAACAAGCGCTGTACCGTGTTCGCAGCATTCGACCCCGGCTTGAGGGTAAATAGTACATTAGCGCCAGTACAGGGACGCCCGCTGGCCTGTGCCGCGCACACCACCGCTTGCCCGTTCACGTAACCATTGGCGATGAAGTTGAGTTGCCCGGAGTTGTAGAAACTCTGGAAGCGGGCAGAAACCTCCTGGCAGCGCCTTTCCGGCGTGAACCCCCCCCCGCTGAAATAGTCAGAGAACCAGCGGATCACTGGGACTCGGCCTCGCGTCGTGATCGCATAAGTGGTGGGCAAGCCATTAGCGCCAGAAGCGCAAATGAAGATCGTCCCTTGAACTGGGGCGGAAGGCACGACAGCAATGGGATCTGGGATGCTCAGGTCAGAAACGCCGAGGGGAATCAGGCCCGGCGGCAGGAGTACCCTGTCAATCCTGACAATCACCCCATTTTTTGCTAGCAGTGGCAATTCTCTAGCAGTAGCGTCGTTGATAATTAGTTGAATGGCGCTAGAGCTAGGACTGATTTTGACTGGCGTGCCGTCTAGGGTTCTCAGTTCTCCATTTTGGAGGTCGCTTTCACTAATTTCGCCAGGAATGACGTGATACCTGAGAATTTTTAGCAGCAGTTCTCGGTTTTCTGGTCGCAATAATTTTTCCAACATCCCTGGCGGCAAGGCAGCAAAGGCTTCTTCTGTCGGTGCAAGGATGGTAATCCTATTATTTCCTGACAGCAGAGGCATTAACTTCGCTTCCTGCAAGACGGCAGTAAAAGTTCTTAGAGAGCGGTTTCCGCTTAGCCCGTCAACTAAAGTGGGATTATCCTGTGATTCGTAGGAAGCGCCGCGGTTGAAAAAGCGATAATAAGGGTAAAATCGCTGGGCCAATGCGGCTGAGAAACTATCTAGCGCGATCGCACTAGATAGTCCGACAATAACTGCTAACCTTTTAAGCCAGCCAGTACGTTTTAGCCTATTCATAAATATGTTCTCCGTTTAAAACATTAAACTTTTATAAAGCCTTGCCTGACTATATTTCTTTAAGTTTTCTCGTTTCACGAGTTGATTAGTGGCAAGTCAAGTTTTTTTTGCCCTGTTATATCTTATATAATATCTTTAGTAGGTAAGAGATGGCAAGGGTCCCACCAAAAGTGATCTTTGCTGCCAAAGTAAACCTCTGGCGCTCGGTACTAAATGCTCAAGCTTAAATAGAAACTCGCTTAGGTCAAACACCATGCAGGGGAAAATTCTAGGTGGACGCTACAAAATTATCAGGCGGTTGGGTGGCGGGGGCTTCGGCCAGACTTATCTGGCTGTTGACACGCAGTTACCGGGCGACCCCCAATGCGTCGTCAAACAGCTTAAGCCTCAAACTGCCGACTTAGCCACTGCGCGGCGGCTATTTGACCGAGAAGCGACAACTCTGCACGAGTTAGGGCAAGGCCACGACCAGATCCCGCGCCTGTTTGCCCACTTTGAAGAAAATGAAGAGTTTTATCTGGTAGAGGATTATTATGAAGGCGAGACGCTAGGCGAAGAAATCCAGCGTTTGCATCGCTTCAGGGAACCGCAGGCGATCGCCCTATTGCAAGATATCCTGTCAGTCCTTAAATATGTCCACAGCCACAACGTCATCCACCGAGACATTAAACCGTCCAACATCATCCGGCGCAAGGGAGATGGGAAGTTAACCTTGATTGACTTTGGCGTTGTCAAACTGATCGGCGTTGCCAACCTGTCAGGGTTCCATACCAAGGCTGAAACTGTTGCTGTCAGCACATTAGGCTATACGCCTCCCGAACAGCAAAACGGTCATCCCCGCCTGAACAGCGATATCTACGCCTTGGGCGTTACGGTAATTAAAGCTTTGACGGGAAAAGACATCAAGGATTTGCAGATGAATTTGCACAACTGGCGGGAGCAAGTGCAGGTGAGCGACGAGCTGGCAGGGATTTTGGATCACATGGTGCGCTTGGACTTCCAGCAGCGCTACCAGAGCGTTGAGGAGGTGCTGAGGGACTTAGAGGCGATGGTGGAGGCTTTCAAACAGACCACGCAAGTAAGGACGGGTGTCAGGGAGCCAACAGAATCTGCGACGCAAGTGCGGGAAACTGAAGTGCGGGAAACTGAAGTGCGGGCAACTCAGGCGCGGGCAACTCAGGCGCGGGCAACTCAGGCGCAGGAAACAGCGCTCCGCCCCGCTCCTACTCCCGTGTCTCGGCCGGAAGCCCCAATTAAGGGGTTTGCTTTTAAACCCTGGCACGTAGTGGCGATCGCAGGTGTCGCTGCTGCTGCTGCCTTGTTTGGCGGGTGGAAGCTCTACGAACCCTATTTCTACTTGCAGCAAGCCAAGGAACAGCTAGTTAAGTACCAACCAGAAAAAGCCCTCGATACGTTTAACAGGCTGATCGACAACAAGTCCAACGACGCAGCAGCCTGGAGGGGCAGGGGTGATGCGCTCCTAGCTCTGGCTCGGTATGAAAGTGCTCTCAGCGCCTATGACAAAGCGCTGCAACTCCAGCCGAAGGATGCCAAAACATTAAATAAAAAAGGCGAAACGCTCTATGAATTGCAGCGCTATCAAGATTCGCTAGACACTCACGAACAAGCGCTCAAAGTTACTGAGAACAATCCCGAAGCCTGGTATGGCAAAGGGAGGGCTTTTATTGGTCTGAAGCGCTACGAAGATGCTCTTGCTGCCTTTGACAAAGCGCGGGAAATGAAGCCTCAGTCCCCCTCAGTTTGGTACAGCAAAGGTATTGCCTTGGAGTATTTGAATCGGCGGTCAGAAGCGCTTAAGATTTATGAGGAGGCAGTGGAAACTTACGACGAACAGCTTAAAGCGAATCCAAATAATTTGAAATGGTGGGTCGAACGGGGTTCTGTGCTGAGCAAGTTGGGGCGCTTCAATGATGTACTCAACTCTGCGGAAAAAGCACTGAAAGTTGACCCTGATTTCTATCCAGCACTGGTGCTCAAAGGTAATGCGCTGCGGGTGACAGGGAAAGCAGATGAAGCGCTGCAAGCTTATAACAAAGCCATGGAAATCCGCCCGGAAGATTATATGACGCTGCACAACCGAGGGACGTTACTAGCAGAAAAAGGAGATTTTGTACAAGGGATTAAATCTTTTGATAAAGCCCTAGAAATTCGGTCTAGCTTCTCTCCGGCTTGGGTCGATCGCGGCATAGCTTTAAGCCAAAATAACCAACAAAAAGAAGCAATTGAATCTTTTGACAAAGCGCTCAGATATGCACCAAAAGATGCTCAAGCCCTAGTAGGTAGGGGAATTTCACTGAGTGCGCTGAACCGAAATGAGGAAGCGCTAGCTGCCTTTGAACAAGCCAAAGAAATTGAGCCAAATGACCCCTTTGTTTGGGCGAACCGAGCTGCTGTTCTAGAGAATTTAAAACGGAATGATGAAGCGCTAAAATCCTATGACGAGGCAATAAGGCTTAAGCCTGACTTCCAATCGGCGATCGAGGCGCGTCAGAAGTTGCGGCAGAAGTTATGAGGCGAAAAAAGTGGCAGGCAATCTTGCAGCTAGCTGCATTCGCCAGGTACGAATTGTGAGAAAACCTGCTGTTGGCGCGATGGCGAAGCGCCGGCGTAGGCATCGCGCTGATGCTTGATCTAGCCGAATATTTGTTTAGTTAAATCCGTTTTTCAACAGGCAGGATAGATAGATGATAGTGGCAATGACAGGGGCGACTGGTTTCCTTGGAAGCAATCTCCTTTTTGAGATTTTTAAGCAAAATTTTACTCAATTAGATCGGTTAAAAATCTTTGCTTTGGGACGAGCTAAAACTGCTGAGCAGTTGGGGGAATCCCTGGAAAAATTGATGGCTAATGATGGCAGGAAATATTTGGGTTTGAGTCAAGAAGAATATGAGCAAAAATTGCAACCTATAGTCAAACAGTGTATCATCCCAATTCCTGCTGATTTAACTCAGGATAATTTGGCTTTATCACTGCATGAATTAAGCAATTTAAAGCAAGCTAAAATAGACTTTTTCTTTCATGTTGCCGCTCTCACAGATTTAAGGTGCGATCGCAGCGTTGAATTTTCATGCTCAGAAATCAACGTTAAGGGTACTCAAAGGGTTTTAGACTTAGTTTCAATCCTAAAGGTTAGGGAATTTATTTATATTGGAACAGCATTTAGTTGCGGAATGGAAGTAGGTGAAATCCAACCAGATTCGATCAATCAAAATAATTTATTTCGCAATCCTTATGAATCTTCTAAACTTAAATCGGAATTGTTAGTGAGAGATTTTTTCAGAAATAAAGCAATGAAGTTTAGGGTCTTTAGACCTTCTGTTCTAGCTGGGAGGCTGATCGAGAGACCAATAGGTACTACTAAAAAATTTGACGTTTTTTATAGTATTCCTGCCTTTATTGTTAAAAATAAATATGAAATCGTGAACTCTTTAAATAAGTTATATAGTGAAATTATAGAAATGCCCCTGCGAGTCCACCTAAATTATAACAGCGGACTCAATATCGTTCCCGTAGATTATGCAGTGAAAATTATCTATGGCGCTTGCATTCACAGCGATCCCTCAACTTTTTACCACATCGCTAATCTCCAACCAATTCCGCATAGAGAATATGGCAAGTGGATGCTAGAGGCGATCGCGGTTAAGGGCTGCATTCCCAGCCCCGAAGAACCAATCAATAAAAACTCATTGGAAAAACTTTACTATAGGACTGTTGGAAGAGTTTTGCAGCCGTATATGCTGTCTGAACCAATGGATTTTAAAACTGACAATTTGAGAAGTTTGGAAAACAAGCTTAATCTAGAATGTCCGCCTATCAACAAAGATAACTTTATGAAATTGATGGACTTTGCCAAGCAGCAGTATTTTGGCTTAAATCTCACTTAAATTTGTAGTGTAAACAGGTATTGACGGGAAGCAAATAATCGGCAAAAGCATTCAGGGAATTGTTAGATCAAAATCATTCCGGCTACGCCGGAATTGAGATCATTTAGGAATGTTATATTTCAATACGGTTCAGTTAACACTGTTAATTCCCCGGAGATCCCCCTAAATCCCCCTTAAGAAGGGGGACTTTGAGCAACTTCTTGTCCCCCCCTTTTTAAGGGGGGCTAGGGGGGATCGGTCTTATCTGAACCGTATTGTGTTATATTTAGTTACATAAATTCCCAAAAAAGCCCTTGACAATAGGATATATATATATAATTAAAGAAATTTATCTGCAATAGCTGGCATTTCCGAAGCAATCACATCGTAGTTTAGGTGTAAGTGAGGAGTTATGGTGAGAGCAAAGCATTTTTTATTGGCTGTTGGGGTATTTTTGTGGGCTGCACCGGTGGCTGCGTCCGAGGTGGCGAGTACAGAAGCAACGCCTGGGGCAACTACAATTGGTGATGAAGATATTGTAAAAACAGGGGAAATTGCCACCGATTCCAGCAGCTATTCAGGGAGGATAACTGCAATTGAAGATGTTTTAATCGACCCGTCCAAGGCTCAAGTAGAACATCAGGAAGTCAGAGAAAGTGGCAGCAGCAAAGCTGACGATTCCTTGACATCTGCGATCGCGCCGAGTGCTAACCTGATTCTATCTCAGGAACTGCCAA
>DMYK01000278.1:0-10124 GCA_003483675.1 Microcoleaceae cyanobacterium UBA11344 | reverse complement strand
CCGTCGAATAGCACAGAACCTAGTGCAGTTTTTCCCCTCACTCAAGTCAATGTCCAAGCAAATGGGACAGCCAATGAAGGGATGCGACAGGTAACATCTGTCTCTCAATTGTCAGATGTTCAGCCTACAGATTGGGCGTTTCAAGCGCTGCAATCTTTGGTAGAAAGGTATGGCTGCATCGCGGGCTATCCCGACGGGACTTTTCGGGGAAATCGCGCCTTAACCCGCTATGAATTTGCCGCTGGTTTGAACGCTTGTTTAGACCAAGTTACCAAGCAAATTGGCGCGAATACAGCGAATTTAATTACAAAAGAAGACTTGGCAATTCTGCAAAAACTGCAAGAAGAATTTGCGACAGAATTAGCAAGTTTGCGGGGGCGAGTCGATGCTTTAGAGGCGCGGACGGCAGAGTTGCAGGCCAATCAATTTTCTACTACAACTATCCTGGGCGGAGAAGTGATTTTTGGACTGGCGGCGGCCAGCGGTGGCAATCCACCGGGGAAAGGTGATAAAAATGTCATTTTCGGACACTTGACGCGCTTGCAGCTTACTTCTTCTTTTACTGGCAAAGATCGCTTGCGGATTCAGTTAGCAAGCGGTAATTTTAGTAATGGGGGATTTGCAAGTGCGGATTCCTTGGGAACCAATCAGGCGAGGCTGTCTTACCAGACGGATTTGAACAATAACATTGCCTTGGATTTGGTGGAATATCGCTTTCCGGCTTTTAGCGATCGCGTAGTGTTTACAGTTAGGCCTGTTGGCTTCAGTTTGAGCAGCGTTTTGACAGCCAACTCTCCCTATTTTGACACGGGACGGGGTGCTATTTCCCGTTTTGCTGAAGCGAGTCCACTCTTTAAAATTGGCAACTTAGAAGCGGGGGTTGGTGTTGACTGGTTGCTGACTAGAAAACTGCGGTTGCAGTTGGCTTATGGGACGGCAAATTCTAGCAGTCCGGCACAGGGTAACGGCTTTGTGGCGAGCGATCGCAGCGCTTTAGGCGTGCAGCTTTTAGTCAAGCCTGCTGCTACAATTTCAACCGGGATTACTTACATCAATGCCTATTCCAAGAGTGGTTTTTTGGAGACTTATACAGGTAGCATTAATGCTGATACATCAGGGGGAATTAACCAGCCTTCCCAAATTAATGCTTTCGGGGGGACGCTACAATGGCGGATTACTCCTAAGCTAAATTTTGCGACTTGGGGTGGGTGGATTAACTCGGATTCTACGAAGTCGAATGCTTTTGCTAGAACTACGACCTATATGTTTACTTTAGGTCTGATCGATCCGTTAGGACGGGAAGGGGATTTGTTAGCATTTGTCTTTGGCCAGCCGCCCCGATTAGTGGATGGGAGGGAATTAGGTGCGGGTAAAGACCGAGACACTTCTTTGCACTTTGAACTGTTTTACCGCTTGCGGGTGAATGATAATATCTCCGTTACACCGGGATTTTTTGTGGTGACTAATCCTGAGAATAATGCCAATAATAAGAGCCTGTTTGTCGGGACAGTGCGGACAACTTTCAGTTTTTAAAGGAGGCAACCATGAATAAAGCGAAGATGTTGTTGATCGGTTTAACGGTCGGAATGTATTGCAGTTTTGGAGGTGCAATCAAGGCGGCTAAGGCTGGGGAAGTAGAGGGAATAAAATCTAATTTAACAGCAGAAAATCCGACCACACCTAATGGGAGACCAGCGGTAGAGCCGGCAATTCCAAGGCCAAAATCTGCTTTTTTTGAACAAGAAAGAAGAGTGAATGACGGGTTTACTGATTTCCTCACCGATGCGGTTGATGGAGTTAGCGATCCGATGGTGGGAACCGGAGGAGCTGGGACTGGTTTTGACGGGCCGAGAATAGAGGCGGGGGTGGGGCGATCGCCCGGTTTATCTCTGTTAGGAGTGTCCTCTTCCTTTGACCGGACTTCGGTGGTGATTCCCCGGCGGTAGAGAGGACAGTTGGGTGGGCAAATAGCCCACCTCAAATTTCTGAAAGCGATTGCTAACTATCAGCTTTGGGTTTGACAACTGTAAACGTTTTAAATAGGAGATAAAAATGCCTTTTTATACAGACAGTATTGGTGGCGGAATCGGAACAGAACCCCAGGGTTATTCGCGAGGGGATGATGGATTTTCTGGCCCTTTTCCTCTCGGCTTCTCGCTTACTTATTTTGGTCAAACATACGACCAGTTTTTTGTCAATATCAACGGCAACATTTCCTTTGGCAATGGGGTGACAACCTTTACCCCAGAATCCCTCAATACCACTCAGGAAGCCCCCATCATTGCCCCCTATTGGGCTGATCTTGATACTAGACCTACGAATGGGGGCACAGTCACGCTGCGAACTGACATTCCCAACCAGGTTATTGTCACCTGGGATCAGGTGGGATATTACAGCAACAACACAGACAAATTAGCTTCCTTCCAGTTAGTGCTGCGGGGGCAAAACTACAATACTCCTCCGAATGAAGGTAACATTGGCTTTTTCTACAAAGATATTCAATGGGAAACGGGGGATGCAAGTGGCGGAACGAGAGGTTTCGACGGGACGCAAGCAGCCGCCGGGTTTGGTGATGGTTTATTCGAAACTCGTCCGGGGGAAGTCGCGATCGCAGGTTCCCGGCAAGCAGGCATCAGTCAGAGGTTAAGCAATAACTCTTTCTGGTTTAAACTAGGTGCTGGTGGCGTTCCCATTGGCGACAGTAACACAGTAGAATCGTCGCCATCTCGCACTCCCATATTACTCAATTTTGATGGCATTGGCGACTTACAACCTGTTGCTAACTTTCTTCCTCCTACCGCCGGTGTTTCCATTTCTCCCAACGCTTTAGGAATTGTTGATTTTGCTTCAGGTGGCAGCGGAAATTTTCTGAGCACCACTGGCGGGAGAAATACAGCGGTGACATACAAGGAGGGTGATTTGATCGTCCTCAATGTTAATGATGGATTTACAGGTCAGCTATCCTTCAAGTATTCTTCACCCTTTTTTGACGGGCATCAAGTTAAAATTTATGACGGTTTGAATGCAACAGGAAGTCAACTAAGTTCTGTACCTTTGGCTAGGACTAATGAAGGTCGCGGGTTGATTGGTGCTTACAATCCCTTCGAGCCTTTTACAATTCCTTTTAATGGCACTGCGAAATCAATTCAAATTGGCAGCAAGGCTGATAAACTTTTAATAGATGACATTGAATTAGCGGCAGGGTCAGCAAGCACTCCAACGCCAAGGTCAACGCCAACTCCTGCGCCAGTACCGAAACCCGCACCGACGCCACTATTTGCGGATATTTCAGTGAGCCAGAATGATAGCCCAGAACCGGTTACAGTTGGCAACAATTTGACTTATACGGTGACAGTTACTAATAACAGTCCTGTCAATGCGGCGGATAATGTCGTTTTAACGGATAATTTGCCAGCCGGAGTAACTGTTGTTTCTGCAAATTCTAGTCAGGGAACTGTTACAGTCAACCCTGCGGGAACAGGAAATTTGCCTCGAACAGCGTCACAAGTCACACCAGTTTCTCCTGGTGCAATCACAGCTAATTTAGGCACAATTCCGCCTAATGGCAGTGTTGTCACCACAATCGTTGTCACCCCAACGGCAGCAGGTTTAATTAACAATACTGTCAGCGTCTCGACTTCAAGTTCAGATCCAAATTTAGCAAATAATATCGCTAGCGAAAGTACCGTAGTCAGTTCCACACCAACGCCACCGACGTTGGCGTTAAGCAGGATTAGCGGCTCCACATTCAACGATCTCAATAGCGACGGTATCCGAGATGCAAGCGAACCAGTCATTGCTAATGTGACAACCTTCATTGATGCAAATAATAACGGTGTCCGAGATGTAGGGGAACCTTCCGCTGTTACCGATGCTAATGGAAGCTTCCAATTCAATTTATCGCCGGGTAATTATACAGTAAGGGAGGTAGTGCCATCTGGTTCCACGCCTACCACTGCCAATCCTGTTAACGTTAACCTCACTAATAGTGATGCCACAGTTGTATTTGGCAACACTGCGACCACAACGCCAACAAGAACTGCTAGCAGCATCAACACCCTCACTAACAAAGGTGTAGACAATGACCCCCTGATTGGTAGCAACAGTGCTGGCATCCCAAAAGACTTCAGCAGCGACGATCTTTTCTTCTACTCTCCTAATCAAACAAAAGATATTGCAGCAGATTTTGTCGCGGGGAGCGATCGCATCTTTGTCTCATCTGTAGGTTTTGGCAACCTCACTCCGGGTACAATTTCCCCGAATCAATTTGCCTTGGGTACCGCCGCACCTAATAGCAACGTTCAGTTTATCTACGATTACTACGGTTCCCTATTCTACGATCCCGACGGCAGCGGCCCTGCATCCCAAGTAAAATTAGCTACACTCCTCGGTTCCCCCGCCTTGAGTGCCGCCGACATTTCGGTATTTTGAAGCTACCAGCATCGAAATATTACAGCGGCGTTCAACTTGTTAACAGTTAACGGTTAACTGATAACGGTTAACTCTTCCAGTTAAAAGTTATACCATTTCTCTAAAATCGTGCAACACTCTTCGACCCCCCCTAGCCCCCCCTTGCAAAGGGGGGGAACAAGAATACTGTTGCATTCTTTTTGAAAATTGGAATTATCAGTTATCAGTTAAGTCTTTAAGCTACTTGTCTTTGAGCTTTTGGGCAACGAGAACCATGCCCAACATGACTGCGATTTGGAATCCCAGGATGCCCCAATTCCGAGAAACATTCACATCGAAAGTTTTGCCAAAATCTTTGTGGATGTTGTCAATGATGCCTTCGGCCTTGCCAATAGCAGACTCGCGATCGCCCTTCCACGCGCTGTACTCATCTTGCCAGCGGTTCATATCTGCTTTGTAATTGTCCACCTTTTTCTTGTAATTGTCCAACTGGCTCAAGTCATCGGGGAATTTGCCCGGATCTGCCGGTTTGGCCGGTTCAGCCTTGTTAGTAAACGGTCGATCTTTATCCTTAATTCCCGCCACTAGACAGCCGTCGAACAGTTTTGGTCCCAAGCACTTGCACTGTTCCTCCTTCTGCTTGTCCGTCAGTTTGTCCCGTTCCGATTTTGACTTGTCCCTCCAACAGGGGTCTTCGGCAATATTGTTCCCCACTTTCACGAGCGTTACCAAGGACTCAAACGACCATTTCGTCAAGGTAAAGTTGCTCACCACTTGACCGATCGGGGACAGTGCCGGTACTGGCACTGTCCCCCCCCCAAAAGTAATTTGAGGGACTAAAAACAGGATCGTCAGCATGGGAGCGACGTTTTGGTTGGGCGAAATGGCGGAAACGACCAGGCCCATCATCATGCCTGCAATGGTTGCCAAAACCAGAGTGACATACATCGCCCCCCAGTCTAGGCCGTCCGGGAAATCAATCGCCATTTTCTTAGACAGCAGAATGACTGCTGCCTGGTACAGGGCGAGGATGACAATCATCCCTACTTTGCTGAGGATGTAGGGGAGAACTTGGAGCCCGATCAGGTGTTCGCGGCGGTAGATATCAACTTCCTTGACGATCTCGCGCATGGTCAGCAAGCTGCCAATTAAGATGGCAAGCAGGGGCGTGTTGAACAGCATCCCGATCGCCCTGCCTGCATTCCCCTCCTGAATGTCAAACATCTGGCGCTCCCAGAGTATGAAGTCCAAGGAAGCGATCAGCGGAGTCGCTGCAAAGGTGAGAGCTAAAGTAATGCGATCGCGGAACAGGCAAGTCCAGTTGCGGCTCGACAAAATTAAGAATTGCCGCAAAGCTGAAATCGGCTTGGATTTCACGCTCGGCAGTTTGCCAGAGCCACTGTACCCTTGCCCACTGCCCTGTGCCTCGGCGCTGAGATTTTTCTGCCGTTCCGCCACGTATTTTTGATACAGGGGCGACTGGAGGTAGCGCTTTTGCCACTCTTCGGGAGGCACTACCCGCGCCACTCTGGGATCGGGCGCTTTTCCTTCGACGAGGGGGTAAATTTCGCTGAACTTCTCGACACCGAAATAGGCAGGCGCTTCTGCTGGAGGCCCAAAGTAGGCAACTCGCCCCCCCGCCGCTAAAAACACCACCAAATCGCACAAAGTCACGTTTTCTGTGGCGTGAGTGATCAGCAGCACCGTGCGGCCCTGATCAGCCAACTTCCGCAGCAACTTCATTACGTCTGCTTCCGTGCCGGGGTCTAGCCCTGAAGTCGCTTCGTCTAGGAAGAACAAACTGGGTTTTGCCAGCAATTCCACCCCCATCGACACCCGCTTGAGCTGGCCGCCGCTCAGGGCGCTAATTTGTACATCTCGCCGCTGGGTGAGTCCCAAATCTTTGAGCACTTCATTAATGCGCTGCTGTCGTTCTGTCGCTGTGGTGTCTGCGGGCATTCGCAACTTGGCAGCGCAGTCTAAGGCTTGATAGATGGTCAATTCCAGGTGGATGATGTCTTTTTGGGGGACGTAGCCGAGTTCGTTGCGGTAGGCGTTGAAGTTCTTATAGAGGTCAGTGCCGTTCACTAGGACTCCGCCACTGGTAGCGGGCCGAAAGCCGTTGAGCGCGTCCATGAGGGTAGACTTGCCGCCGCCACTGACACCAGCAATGACAACGAACTCCCGCGCCTCAACGCACAGGGAAATGTCGTTGAGCAGGGTTTTTTCGTCTGGTGTGCCTTTGTTGACAACTTTACTCAGGTGAACTACATCAATGCGGAGGTTGCCTTCTTCGTTGTAGCGCACCATCGTTTCGTCCACGTTGAGAACGAAGCGACAAGGGCCGATGCGGACGCTATCGCCTACTCGCAACGTCCGTTCCGATATTTGCTTGCCGTTGACGTAGGTGCCGTTGGTGGAGTCTAAGTCCTTGAGGATGAAGGAGCCGTTTTCCCGCGTAATTTTGGCATGAAACCGGGAGACGGCTGGATGGTTGACGACAGTGTTATTTTTGGGTTCGCGCCCGATTGTCAGGATGTCGCGCCCCCGCAGGTCTAACTGGCTGAGGAATAATGTTTCCTCCCCCACAAAATTCTGGGCAACCACTGTCGCCCCGTCTGAAGACAGCTTTTGATGCGGGCTGACAGTAGTAGGCACACTGTTGCTATCAAGAATAAACTGCAATTCGCTGTGGCCAATGCTGATGGTATCGCCGTTTGCTAGGGGGTGAGGAATGTTGGGTTGGAGCCGGAGCTTGTTGACGCGAGTGCCGTCTGTGCTGCCGAAATCTGTAATTTGATAGCGATCGCCATTTCTGCTGATTTGAGCGTGCTGGCGCGACACGAGGGGGTCATTAATGACTAAATCGCTGTTGGTAGCGCGGCCGATAGTCACGACTTCAGTATTAACTGAGTATTCCCAGACAGGTTCGCTACCCTTGTGAATTTTTAAAAGTGCTGGCGATACAGGCATAGAGCTATTTCCATTAATCTTACGTCTTTTATCTCATACTGCCACTAACTTTTGTCAAAGATGTTTCTCTTCTTAACTATCCTGCACTTTTTAATAAAAATTAATATTTTTAATCTGCTAAACAATCTAAAATTCTAGCGGAAATACTGACTAATGGTGTCATTCAACCAAATATCCTCACTGCGGAAGACAGCCACAAAAACTCCTCCCTTGGCCTTGAGGCGATGGGTTTCCGTTTTGGAGAAATTTATGAATGGCTAATTGAGCAATAATTAGCCTTCACCACAACCGTCCATTTTCCGGGGCGCTACCTCTATACTCATCTTGCGGTTGAGGATAAGAAATTACTGGAGATGGAAGAGGAGGAGAGACTCTTATGGGTGTGTCGCCTGCCGATTTATTGCCTAGTTGTACAAAGGTCTCAATCGGAATTGCCCAACTAGATTCGATCATTAAATCTCTGGGCAAATTCGGCTTAGAACCATCCTTAAATACATAAGGATCGCCCCACAAAGGATAGGCGTGCATTCCATTGATTCCCACAACTTCCCCCCTGCTATTCAGCAGTGGTCCGCCGCTCATTCCCTTTTCAACTGGATTGCTATAGCCAATCTGATACCCTCCAGCTAATGCTTTTGGAGACAGAAAGGAAACTCTCCCTAACATAAATTCAAACCCTCTTTTCTCAGAACCTTCTTGACCAGGAAACCCGGTAGCAAAGACTTCATCTCCTACTGCGATCGACGAAGAAGCTAGCCGCGCTACTGAATATTCCCTCGTACTTCTGAACTGTAATAAAGCGAGATCGTTGCCGTCAAAAGAGCGATTTTTGAGCAATTCACCCTGATATATTTTCCCATCTGGAGTTTGAATGCGGTGGCTTTCACCAACTGCTAAAACATGATTGTTGGTCAGAATTGTGTAAGTCTGGTCTTGCTTTTTAATTAATATTCCCGAACCAGCACCATAGCCAGATAACACTTTAACTGTGATCGCCCGTGCCCGGTCACTGAGCGTAGCCACCTTAGGGTCCCACCGCTCCGCCGAAGGGCGACTTGCCTGAATCAGGCGCGATCCGCTGACAGGTAATGACTGTACTGGCTGTTGAGTATACCAACAGCCAGTACAGGTGATTAACAAATAGCTGAAACGGAGTTTAAACCGCAAGCTCCGCCAAAACATGGTGCATTCCTCAGTGCTTTTTACCAAGACCCGCCACCACCACCGTTACTCGGCTCAACGTTGGGCCGAGGGCGAGTGGGAACAACGGCGGGTTGAGTATTGGGAGCAGGATTAGGAGCCGAACCAGAGGGTTGAACGACGGATGCTCCTTCGAGAAATCGGTTAAAATCGACGGTAGCAGATGAATTGCTATCGGCACTTTCTAGAAGGGGAGCGCTAGATGTACTAACACTAATATTAAAGATTTGCTGGATGCGAGCGGCTGCATCTGACCCTGGTTTGAGGGTGAACAGCAATTTGTCCGATGTGCATGGAGGGTTGCTATTTCCTGCACAAATAGCTGGCTGACCGTTAAGATAGCCAGCGGTGAGAAAATTCAGTTGGCCTCTGTTATAGTGATTTTGGAAGCGACTGGATACTTCTTGGCAACGCCGCTCTGGGGTGTATCCTGAATCGCTAAAAAATTCTGAATTCCATTTCACGACTTGAACCGTTCCTCGCCTGGTACTGGCAAAGGTTGTTGGTATGCCGTCGCTACTTACGCCACAAAAGAAGGTGGTGCCTTGAGCATAACTGGGTTGATTGAATGCGGTGACAGTGCCGATCGCGATCGCACCTAATGTCAGCGCTGCCGTTCGTGATTGCCATTTAGTCATAAAAAAGCTCGGTAAGTGGGAAACTCAGCGGCTTGAGCCCTGAGAGGGAAACGACCAAGGCGGTTAAAACCGCCTACAATCCCCTTGCGGGGGAGGAGGGTATGGTTGCCCGACCGACCCTTTCGAGTGTCGAAGCGTGATTACCCTTACAAGCTCAGCGTCTTTAGACCTGAGTTACTGACGTTGATTTAACCTATGTGAGAAATTTAATGGATTTCAAACTTTAAGTTACAAGAATAATCATAGCATTTCCAGCAACAGTTTGGCTAACTCTTCTCTGGAAATCAGCCAGATGCCCAATGGCAGGCAGTACCAATACAGCCACCTAACTTTTCAAGTCCTCAAAGCAACTCTTTGCACTTGATGATTCTGCTCTAATTTGTTGAGTCTGAGCTATTTAATCTTTTTAACAATGCCACTCTTACTAAGTCCCCTGTCTCATGGTGACTCCGAGGCGATGCCCTCACTCCCAACTCCGCAACCCCTTCGGGGAACCCACCTTAGCTGACAACCGGGTCAAAACCTTGAATCGAAAAAGCCCGGCTGTGCGATCCGTTGAGGATAAAAGGAGTAAAAATTCTCACCTTTCGGGCGATCGCGCACAAATATGACAAAATAACAGAATGTTTTAATTATTGTACAGAATTAGTACAACATTATACAACATAAATAATATTAAAAAAGTGGTAAGTTGGGCGAAGTGAAACCTAGGGTTCGTTACCTCAACCCAACCTACTAATAAACTTACGGTGTCGGATTGGGATACTTAGCGTGCACCGCATTGATTTCCGCTATAATATCCTGATCCAAGTTCACATCCAAACTACCGAGATTTTCCTCCAATTGTTCGAGACTTGTTGCACCGATAATTGTGCTAGTCACAAACCAGCGCGATCGCACATA
>DMYK01000618.1:2273-26653 GCA_003483675.1 Microcoleaceae cyanobacterium UBA11344 | reverse complement strand
CCCGTACAGCTAGGGCAAGCCACAGGCAGCCGCACTCTGCGGTTCCAGCTCAAAGCCGACTTCGACAAAACAGATACAGCTTCAGCAATTGAAGACTTGTTCCAAATTTACCTCGTTTCCCCAAGCGACCCCAACCAAACCCTACTGGACGGAGGAAGCCCCGGAACACCACTGTTTTCCCTAGCCGGCAGTAAAGCCGAATTCGTACCCGGACAAGTGCGGTACAGCGGCGACACCGTAGAAATCGATTTAAGCAGTTTGAAAAACAGCAGCAGCGGTAATCTGCTGTTCAGATTAATCGACAGCGACACCGATACCGGCAGTACCGTAGAAGTCAGGAACCTCACCAACACCATCGATGAAGAAGGTACCACCAGCCCAGTCTTCCAGCCAGCCCAGAACAAAACCGCCAGCGGTGGCAGTCTCAATACCAGCAACCTGACAGCAGCCCCCGATTTAAAAGTAAACTTCAGTCAGGTACTATTCGACCCTGCCACCGGCAACTACAAAGCATCAGTACAGGTACAAAATACAGGCAGCCCCGTCAGTCGCAACGTCGCAGTAGTTTTCCCCAATTTGCCAGCCGGAGTAACCCTGCAAAATCCCGACGGTACCGACAGCAACGGCAAACCCTACATCAATTTGCGCGGTGCAATTCCCACCGGGGGATTAGATGCCGGAGCGATTTCAGACCCTGTAGAATTAGTCATCAGCAATCCCAACTTTCAGAAATTTTCCCTCACCGCTACCGCCATTGCCGGTACCGCCAATCAAGCCCCGAATTTGGCTGCGATCGCTCCCATCGACGTTAAAATCGGAGAGACATTCAAACTGCCCCTCACCGCAACCGACCCCGACGGCGACCCCATTAGCTTTGCTATCAAATCGTCCACTCCCTTACCCACAAGCAAAATCTCCGGCAACGGTACCCTAGAAATTTCTCCCACTCCCCAAGAAATCGGCACCTACAACTTTACAGTAGTCGCCAGCGACGGAGTTTTAGAAACCACTAAACCCGTCACAGTCAACGTTACGGCTTCCACTGTCGGCAACACCCGTATTTCAGGAGTAATTCAAAACACCAACAATGAACCCCTAGCAGGTGTGTTGGTGGGACTCGGCGACGTGCGGGCATTTACTGCCGCCGACGGTTCCTTTGAAATTCTGCGACTGGAATTTCCCGGCTTGGCTGAGCTGGGACTTCCCGAATTAGTGCCACCAGACACCCTAAAAATTTACGGCGACAGCATTACCGGCCCCTCCAGCTACCCCTTTATCGCCGAAAAACTGCCCCTATTATTAGGACACGAAGTCTACTCCAACGTTAACAACGTTATCTCTCGTCCGATTTACCTGCCGCCGCTCGACACCGCCAACGGCAAAACCATCAACCCAGCCGCCGACACCACCGTCACCACCACAGCCATCCCCAAAGCCTCCGTATTTGTCAAAGCCGGTTCCCTCAAAGACGCTGAAGGCAACCCCTACACCGAAAACCTCAGCATCACCGAAGTTCCCCACAGAATTAACCCCCGCCGCCCTACCACCCAACCTGCATACCGACTTAGTAGTCACCATTCAGCCGGGAGATATGGTGTTTACCACTCCGGCCCCCCTTTCCTTGCCCAACCGCGCGGGATACGCACCAAATAGCACGATGGATTTGTGGTCGATTAACCCGACAACTGGCTTCTTCGACAATGTGGGTACCGGTAAAGTCACCGCTGACGGAAGTGCCATAGAAACCGTTTCCGGGGGCATCCGCAACAGCAGTTGGCACTTCTTCGCCCCACCAGCACCTTCGCCCAGAAATCCGGGTCAAGACCCCCCGCAATCCCAAAGACAAGTGCAACGAATGCAAAGCAAAAGGCGGCTTAACCTCTGAAGTAGAAATGCACTCCGGCGCTGTTATCGAAACCCACAACCTCGTCTCCTACCCATCAATGGGAGAAACCCGCAGCTTAACTCTAACCTACGATTCTCTCAGAGCAGACCCCAGACAGATCGTCCACTTCGGCTACGATAACATCACCTACAATCCCCAACAAAGACTCATCGCTGAATTGAACCTAAGTCGCGGTAATTTGCAATACCAAATTCCCGGATTTAAGGGCGGAGAATACGGTTTAGACGGCGGCGAACACCTATGGTCAATACCTCAAGCAGGAGGCACAATAGATGCCGCCCTGCAAGCAGATATGAGTTCCCTACCATCAGGACAATACGACTACACCCTCACCACCGGAATTCGCCAATTCACAGGCACAATCTTTGCAGGTTCATCAAGCGACAACAAAGGAAAACTGCTTAATGTCAACACAATTAACAGTCCCTTCGGCAGCGGTTGGGGAATAGCTGGATGGCAGGAATTAGTAGAAAATCCTGACAAATTAGTTCTCTTAATAGATGGCGATGGCGGTGAATTAGTATTTGACGCGCCGACAACTACTATCGGAGTTTACGGAGCGCCGCCAGGGGATTTTTCGAGGTTAGAAAAGCTGAGTGACGGAACGTTCCGACGCACCTTAAAAGACAAAACAGTTTACAGTTTCAATTCTGCCAATCACTTAATTTCAGTCAAAGAACCGGAGGGAAACGAGACTAAATACGTTTACAATCCAGCCGCAAAAATCGCTCGAATTGTTTACCCAGCCTGGCTGTCAACAACTTTCGCCTATGTGAATGGTAAAGTCAGCGAAATAATTGACCCAGCCGGACGCACTACCCAACTAGAATACGATACAGCAGGCAATCTGCAAAAGATTGTTGACCCCGATACCAAAGCGCGGACGTTTAGCTACGACACCGAACGTCACATCACAAAAGAGATAGACAAACGAGGATTTTCCGAACAAACATTATACGATTTTGCAGGTAGGGCAACAGGGGGAATTCGCAAGGATGGTTCGCAGTTGCAGGTGGCACCGATACAGGTACAAGGACTTGATCGGAAGGAGGATACAACTAATCCTTTGAATGCGCCTGTAGCTCAACCTTTAGGTGCGGTAGAAGCAAGTTATGCTGATGGTAGCGGTGGCGTAATTACTCAGATTCTCGACCAAACAGGTCAAGTTGTTTCAGCGGTAGATGGAGGGGGGAATAAACCTACCTTTGAGCGAAATCAGAATTTGTTGGTGACGAAAAGAACCGACGCGCGGGGCAATACTACCTCTTACGAGTACGATGCTAAAGGGAATGTGAAAAGCATTTCAGATTCCCTTTCCGGTACGCCTCAACCACCCCCAAATAACAACGACGATCAGTTGTTTGCTGCTAAGACTTACTATACAGTTGGGGCATCTCCTACGGTAGCAACAATCAAAGATGTCAATGATGATGGAACTCCTGATATTATTACTGCCAATCGTTATAGTAATCATGTATCAGTGCTACCTGGAAATGGCGACGGTACTTTTGCTCCCCCAAAAGATTATCCTGTGGCAGACCAGCCAACATCTGTAGCTGTAGGGGATGTAAATGGGGACGGCAAAAACGATATCGTTACTGCCAATCCTTATGGGGGCACGAGTCCCGATAGCGGTAGAGTATCAGTATTATTGGGCGATGGCAATGGTAATTTCGGTACTCAAACCAATTATACAGTAGGTTATGGAGCCGTATCCGTAGCTGTGGAAGATCTCAATAAGGACGGCAAGAATGATCTCGTTACGGCCAATACTTATAACAACAATATATCAGTGCTTTTGAGGAACAGCAGCGGTTCTTTTTCCCGAACCGATATACCGCTAAATTCTGCAAATTCTGGGCCGGAATCTATAAGTTTGAAGGATTTAGATAAGGATGGCAACTTAGACATTATTAGTGCCAGTCCCTCTGGGACTAATTCAAATGGCAGTGTGTCAGTATTATTGGGTAATGGTAATGGCACTTTTGCTGCTCAAACTAATTATGCAGTAGGTTATGGGGCGAGTAGCGTAGCTGTAGGAGATATCAATAAAGATGGCAGAAATGATATCGTTACGGCTAGTCGAGGTAGCGGAAACGGCTCTATTCCATCTGTATTATTGGGGAATAGCAATGGTTCTTTCGCTGTGGCAACTAATTACCCACTTAGGTCTAATATTGATCCTACATCCGTAGCTATAGGGGATTTGGATTTAGATGATGATTTAGATGTGATTGTTTCTGGCAGCGGTTACGGTTCAGAGAGTATCATGTTAAATAATGGCAGCGGTATACTATCAAGTCCCACTGATAATACTGGTTACAGCTACTCGTCATCTGTTGCATTAGAAGACCTTGACTTAGATGGCGATTTGGATCTGGTTTTGAGTGGTTATAACGGCTTTTCTGTCAGTCTCAATAATACTGTGAGAAACGAACAGGGAGGTGGTACTGGTAAGCGGAGTTATACTTATGACCCAATTTTCAATCAAGTAACCAGCGAAACTGATGAATTAGGCCGCCAAACTCTTTACGAAATTGACCCGCTTACTGGTAACAGAATAAAAGTGACAAACGTAGTAGGTGCTGTTGGTGACAGCGATGATGTTGTTACTAGCTATACCTACACAAATAAAAATCTAATTGACATTGAAACTGACCCGAACGGACGGGTGACTGATTACGATTATAACCCTCAAGACCAGTTGGTTAAGATTACTGTTGCTAAGGGTACTGTTGATGAAGCGGTGCAGCAGTTTGAGTACGATGTTGCGGGGAATCAAAAGGCAGTTATTGATGAAAATAACATCCGCACTGAGTACGAATATGATGCGATGAATCTGTTGAAGAAGACGACGTTTGCTAAGGGGACTCCTGACGAAGCAACGCAGCAGTTTGAATATGATGGTGGGGGTAATCAGACGGCGGTAATTGATGAGAAGGGGAACCGTACTGAGTCTGAGTATAATATCATGAATCAGTTGGTTAAGGTGACGGCGGCTGACCCGGATGGTAGCGGACCTTTGAGTTCTCCGGTGACGAGTTACGAGTATGATAAGAATGGGAATCAGGTGTTGATGGTTGACCCGTTGGGAAGGAGGACTGAGTATCGGTATGACAGTCGGAATCGGTTGGTGGAGACGGTGAATCCTGATGGTACTGTGGAGAAGATGCGGTATGATGCGGATAATAATTTGACAGGAAATATTGATGCTAATGGGAATCGAACTAATAAGGTTTATGATGCGCGGGGACGGTTGATTCGAGAGGTTGATGCTAGTGAGAAAGTTACTCGTTTTGAGTATGACGCGGCAAATCAAATGGTGGCTCAAGTTGATGCGAATGACCACCGCAATGAGTACAAGTATGATGAGTTGGGAAGGCGGACGGATGTTATTGAAGGGGCACAGACTACTGCTAGTACGAGTAAAACTGAGTACGATTTAGTTGGGAATGTTACTGCTGAAGTTGATGGGAATAGTAATAAAACTCAATATGTTTACGATGCCAGAAATCGTCCAACTAAAATCATCGATCCACTCAATAATGTCACAACATCCGAGTACAATAAAGGTGGCACTCTCAAATCGGTTACTGACCCGCTACTTCGCAAGACTTCCTTTACCTACGATGCTTTAAATCGCCAAAAAACAGTCACCGATCCCAAACTCAACGCTACTACCTACACTTACGACAAAGCCGGCAATCAAACTAAAATTACCGATGCCCTCAACCACTCCATCGAATACAATTACGACGCTCTAAATCGGCAAACCGACACCAAAGACCCTCTCAATAATACCACAAAATCCATCTACGATGCTAATGGCAACCTCCTCGCATTCACCAATGAATTGGGGCAAAAAACTACATATACTTACGATACAAAAGACCGAACTACTTCCGTCATCGACCCCATCGGCAACCAAGTTTCTACCGAATACGATGTTAACAGCAACGTTACTTCTGTCACTGACGGTTTGGGCAACACCAATCGCTACGGTTACGATGCTTTAAACCGCCAAACAACAGTCACTGAGGATCTCTACAAAACGACAACTACCGCTTACGATAATATCGGCAATGTCAGTTCCCTCACTGACCCTTCAAATAACAAAACAACCTTCGCCTACGATGAATTAAATCGCCTCATAACTGAAACTAATCAACCGCTAAACCGCACTCGCAGCTACACCTACGATTCTGTAGGTAATTTGATAACAGCTAAAGACGGAAATAACCGCACTCGCAAGTTTGTATACGACAAACTCAACCGTCCAACAGAGGAACAATGGCTGAATTCAGCTAACACTCCGATTCGGATAATTACTTCAACTTACGATGCAGCAGGTCAGCTTAAAACTATTAATGACCCCGATGCAAGTTATACCTTGACTTACGATTTGGCTGGCAATTTGGAAACTGTTGATAATGCGGGAACTCCCAACGTGCCAAATGTGTTGTTGAAGTATACCTACAATAATGTTAATAATCCGATTTCGGTGACGGATACAATTAACGGTCAATTGCGGGGAACGAAGTCTTTTACTTATGATGATGGGAACCGGGTGACTCGGATTACTCAAAGCGGCAATGGGGTAAGTTCCAAGCGGGTGGATATGAGTTATGATGCGGCGGGTAAAACTAAGGATGTTACTCGTTATAGCGATTTAGATGGGACGGGTTTGGTGACCTCAAGCGAGTATGTTTATGACAGTGTGGGTCGTTTAACTCGGTTGAGTCACGGTAAGGAAAATGTGACCTTAGCTAATTATGCTTGGACTTACGATTTTGCTAATCGAGTGACTGGATTTACTTCGCCTGATGGTAGTACCAATTACAGTTATGACAAACGAGATCAGTTGACTGGTGCAGATTACAGTTCTCAGAGTGATGAGAGTTACAGTTATGATGATAATGGGAGTCGAACTAATTCTGGATATCAGACTGGAAATAACAATCAGTTGAATTATGATGGTGTTTACAATTATGAGTACGATGCCGATGGGAAGCAATGGCTGATCCTGATTGGAATAAGTTTTTTATTGTTAATTTTCGCCAGATATTCCCTGATTATGAAGAAGGAATTCTTGGTACTCAGCGAGAAATCCTAGAGCAATTGCTGGCTTGAGAGCATTTGCTTTTCATGTATGAACATATCCCAGGAACCGAAAATTGGAATGTCTTGGAACCCTGGGAAGCAACTTATTGGAAGACTTTACCGCGAGGCTATCACGTTAGTTGTGAATTTCAGCACAATGATTCGTACCTAGATTACCAAAAAGAAGGAGCTTCTCCTAAGTTAATTGAGGAACACGAGCAAGTAATGCAATGGTACGAGAATCTGAAAAAATGGTATACAGATCCTTCCTTTGACTAGACTTTAACTGTTTTACTCGATCGGTGAATTTAAGAGATGTGTCAATTTATCTCAACAAGTGCTAACATTTATTTAACCAGAAAATCTGGATTTAAACTTCAGTATAAAAACATCAAAACATTTTACCGAAAGTTCGATCGCTCTCCAACTGCTCGTTATTTCCCAATGACCTCCTTAATCTCCATCATCACCACCACCTACAACCGAGAACAATACCTCGGCACCGCCATAGAAAGCATTCTAGCCCAAACTTACCACAACTTTGAGCTGATAATTTGGGACGATGGTTCCACTGACTCCAGCCTCGCCATCGCCCGCAAATACGCACAGCAAGACACCCGAATTCAAGTAATCGCGGCCCCCCACCAAGGCCGAGGAATAGCTCTCAAAGCCGCTCATACAATGTGCAAAGGAACATACACGGGCTGGGTAGACAGCGACGACTTGCTCGCACCCAGGGCGATCGAAGAAACCGCAGCCATATTAGACGCACAACCAGAAATCGGAGTAGTCTACACCGATTGTCTAACGATTAATGAAAAAACTCAAGTAAAAGGACTGGGACACCGCAGCCAAATACCCTACTCTCCAGATAGGCTGTTAGTAGATTTCATGACTTTCCACTTCCGCCTATTTCGTCATCAATTGTACAACCAAATAGGCGGCATTAATTCCGAATTCAACCGCGCTGAAGATTACGACTTCTGTCTGCGGCTTTCAGAAATCACCCAATTCTATCACCTCAAGAAACCCCTTTACTACTACCGCCAACATTCCCAGCATACTGTTCAACAGCTAGACCAAATTCTCGAATCTAAATCAGCAATTTCACAAGCGCTTCACAGACGCGGATTGAGCGAAAGATTTGAATTAGAAGTAGATATCGTCAGTCGATTTTTTCTGTACAAACGCAAGCATAAAGAAATATGCAGCAAATCGACCGCATCAAGTCCAATTTTTGTAATAGGATCCCCACGTTCAGGGACAACTCTCCTGCGTTTAATACTAACAACGCATCCAGATATCTGCATTCCCCCTGAAAGTCTGTTCTTTGTTGCCTTAGAGTCGAAATACGGTGCTGTTAACGACTTTCTGCCTCAAATCGAGGATTTTTTAAATGACCTTTACAACAACAATTTTCATAGGTTTGGGGAGTGGAATGTTGACAGACAGCTTTTATTAGATAACTTGACAAATAACCAGCAATTGAGTTACGCTCAAGCAGTTTCTACAGTTTATCAAACTTACCGCCAGCAGTTTGACCCGACAGCTTCGATTTGGGGAGACAAGAATCCTTTTCACATTTATCAATTAGGAAAAATCAGGAGATATTTTCCGGGTGTTAAGGTGATTTTGATTGTGCGAGATTTTCGGGCTTGTTACGGTTCTGTTAAAAAATTAGTGGCAAAAGAGCAGGAAAGGGGAGAAGTGTGGCCGGGAATAAAAACGATAGCGGGACTGACGCACCAGTGGAATCAGGTTGTTAAAATTATTGAAAAATACCATCAAAAATGGGAGCAATTTTATTTGGTTTCTTACGAAGATTTGGTGAGGGAGCCGTCGGCACAGTTAGCTAAAATTTGCAAGTGGATTGGGGTAGATTTTCAGGAGTCAATGTTGGAATTTTATCAAAGAAATCCTGATTCAGGTTTAGTTCCGCCAAGTCAAATGGTGTGGCATCCTAATACTTTAGAGCCGGTTGGGGTCAAGGGAATTAATGCTTGGCAAGATGAGTTGAGTTTTTCTGAGTTGGAAACTATTGAGTTGATGAATTGGAAAAACTTGGAAAAGCTTGGATATAAATGTACTTCATTATTTTAGCAGGTAAGTTGATGGGCGATCGCTCTTAACTTTGGCGATCTGCTGTTCCTTCTTCAATCGAAAAAATTGCCGATTGGTGAATATACAAAGTTAAAACAATTAACCAAAGCTTATCTTTCCGCTAACCAGACGATTACCAAGCCTTTACCTTCGTGAGCTAGAGTCAGAGCCATAGGTCTCAAACCACTGTTTTTTAGCTGGAAATAACAGATATGCTGCCAACTTCCAAAGCACTTTTAGCAGAAGAAATCCAGCCTAACACCGGAGCGACTCGGAACTTGCATTTTTATGCGAAGGGGGAAACAATTCCTCTGCTGTCTCAAGGCATTTGGCGAGTTTGTCAAGGTTTAGTGCAACTAAGTACGCTTTATCCAACCGGGGAAGAAGGACTTTTAGGTTGGGCGGGGCCTTCGATGTGCTTCGGTTTATGGTTGACAAGCTTGCAGACTTACCGGGCTACGACGACATCTGATGTTTACCTAATGTGGTATTCTCTGGTGGAAATAGAAGCTTCTCCTCAATTTGCTCACGAGTTGCTACCTCAAATGGGCAGGCGACTGCGACAAATGGAAGCAATTTTAGCGATCGCCGGACAGCGACGAGTAGAAGACCGCTTGAACCAAATGCTATTATTGTTGAAACAAGAATTCGGTCAGCCTGTAGTTGAAGGGACTCGCTTGACTATCCGCTTGACACATCAAGATCTTGCTAATGCTATTTGCACTACTCGCGTGACTGTAACGCGAATGCTGGGAAAATTGCAGCAGCAAGGGTTAATCAGTCGAGACAAAGACCGTCATTTGATTCTCAACAAAGACACTTTTGCCAACTCCTCTGATTTGTTTGGTTACAAGACTCAAGCATTTTAGAAACAGCAGTCATTTGCATCTACATTAAATTTTTCCAGAAATTAGCTATCAAGAGTCATTAGTCATCAGTCAACAGTTAACAGTCAACAATTAACAGTCAACAGTTAACAGTTAACAGTTGACAAATTACTCACTTTGTGCATTGGCGTTGTTCGATCGCAACTTAGGCTTTCCAGGCTGTTTCCTGCGCCCATCCAGAGAAACCACCTCAGCCTCGGAACTCTCCCTAGCCACCCGAATCAGCAGCCCAGCCAACAAAAAACTCGCCACCATCGAAGAACCCCCATAACTAAAAAACGGCAGTGGCAAACCCGTAGTCGGCAAAACCCCCGTCGCCACCCCAATATTCAGCAGCGACTGTCCCACCAGCACCACCATCGCCCCGATCGCCACCAACTGACTCTCAACATTCCGAGCCTTCATCGCCACCCTCAAAGCCACAGTAGAGTAAGCCGCCAACATCAGCAACAGCGAGAAACCCCCCACCAAACCAAACTCCTCAGCAAACACAGCAAAAATAAAATCGCTGTACTGAATCGGCAAGTAAAATAACTTTTGCTGCGACATACCAAAACCAACACCCCAAATGCCACCCGAACCCACAGCCAGCAGACTTTGAACCAACTGATAGCCATCTTGCAGAGGATCAGCCCAAGGATTCAGAAAAGACATAATCCGGCGGCGCTGATATTCCCGAAAACTAATACTTGAAACCGCCAACAGCATTCCCCCGATCGCCGTTGCTCCCAACTGCAAATAAGGCAAATTAGCCGCCAAAGCCACCAACCACAAAGTCATCCCGCACAAAGCCGTGGTACTCAAATTCGGCTGCAACAAAATTCCCAACAGCATCGCACCGAAAATGCCCAGCCAAGTCAGCCGAACTTTATTCGTCAACCGGGGCCAGTTGCCGAAAATGCGAGCACTTTGGAGAACGAAAAACGGCTTAATCAACTCCGAAGGTTGAATAATCGGAACTGGGCCCAGAGATATCCAGCGAGTCGCCCCGTTGATGGTGGTTCCCACTCCCGGAGCTAAAGTCAGCCACAACAATCCCAGCAGCAAGATCACGCCCCACTGAGCTGTTTTGAACAGGTAGCGCAGGGGGGAGTATACCATCAAGTTAAAACCCGCCAGCCCGATCGCCACTGCGATTAGCTGTCGTTTAAAATAATAAAGACCATCTCCAAATTCTGAATTGGCGATCGGATAGGAAGCCGAGAATAATGCTGTCAGCCCCACAAACAGCCACAGGAAAGTCAGCCAGCGCAGCCAGCGGGCCTCAGCAGCCCATTCAGACACACTGGGGTCTAAAAATGGAATCAAGCGTCGAATGTCAGCAGCCATAGGATTTTCTAGAAGAAGGAAGAATAGGACTTACGCACGCTCCACGAAATTATGTTATCCTGAGCGACTAGGGTTGCGATCTCTGCTCTGGCAATTTGTCAAAAAAACAGACGGTTTTTTGAGTTGCAGCCACAATCAAGATTTCACAGGTTGGTGAATAATCTAGGTTAGACGATCGCACATTTTTTTCAGACAAGTTAAACTGTGAATTAGCGTTCGTATACAAGTGCAATATGTCAGATCTTCACCTCTTGTCAGAAAAACTGAATAATAGAGAGATTCAGCTTCTTGATTTACTGCGTCAGTATCCACTACGAATCGATCAGGGAATATGGATACTGTCCGAGCCACCTAAAAATTTAGTGGAGAATGCCACAAATAACGTCTACACAATAAATTTAAAAGCTCTTAGCACTCTTGAGGAGAAAGGTTTAACAGAAAAGCAAAACAATGAAATACACCTTAATCATCTAGGGCAAAAAGTAGCGGAATATCTACAAAAAGTAGCGTCACATCCACAAGAGAAGCATAATAAGCAATCAACACGTCAGGAGCTAAGCAATGCAAAGCTAGTCAAGAGTAATGAAATGCTCGAACTATACAGGCAAGGCTTGTCCTATCGAGAAATTGGAAATCAGTATAAGATAACTAGGGAGAGAGTGCGTCAAATTCTCGATTTTAATCCTGCCTTTCATGAGTATTTGATAGAAAGAGAACAAGCTCAAAAACAAGCAAAAGCCCAAGCTCAAAAAGAACAATCAGAAAAAAAGAGGCAACAACAGTTAGCCAAAAGCATAATTGCACTCTATCCAGAACGTGTTGCAGAATTGTGGGACTATGAGAAAAACGCAGCTCTCAGTCCTGAAGAAGTAGGTGCTGGCTCAACACTTCTATCTCCTTGGTTTAAATGCCCAATTGATGGACATTCATGGCAGAAAAGACCAAATTATCTTACTACAAGTTGGAGTAGAGGAGCTAGTGGATGTCCTAAGTGTGCTGGCAGAAAGAAGAAACCAGAGAGCATTGTCCAGAACACTGATTAGATCAACAACGCTGGACATTCTTCCTTCAACATCTACTATAATAACAAAAAAGAGGTCGATCGCGACCTCTTACCCCCTATACCAATCCATCCTCGGAGCTTAAAGTAGACCAGTATTAGCTCCGGCCTTCCCAGTAGCCAATTGCACTTTAATAATTTTGCCACCCATTTTCATAATTCTCTGTTGTTCCCGGAACCAGTTATCGTAGGGAACCAACTTGGTAAAATAGGTATTTTGCAATTCGCGCTGAGTGCGGATGCGTGTTTGGCTGGGGACGCAAGCAGTCACTTTAAACATTCTCATGGGAAACTACCTCCTGAAGTAGGTTTACAGATTTTTAGATGGATTTTTTAAAGATTGAAGACAGGGAGTTAAGAATCAGAACTAGCTCATTAAAACTCATCCAGCTTTCTCGACAAGCCTTTGACGGTCTAGCAATCAATCGTAACTTCCCTGACCTCTTTCACAGGTAAAGGCTAAAAGTCTAAACTTGAAAGTTAAAAGAGGCAAGAAATAAATGTTTTTCTTTCTTCCTGCTTTCTTCCTTCTTCATTCTTCCTTCTTCCTTCTTCTTTCTTCCTTCGTGTTAGCTCAAGCCAGAGCAGATGTAGTCGAAATAGACACCCATTTCTTTACCAGCGTCAGAACCGACTAGACCAGCGGTGACTTCTTTAATAGCTTGGATGGCTTGTACGGTAGAACCGATGGGCACGCCCAAGGAATTGTAGGTTTCTTTCAAACCGTTGAGCACGCGCTCATCCAGGATGGAAGGGTCGCCAGCCAACATAGCGTAGGTGGCGTAGCGGAGGTAGTAGTCCAAGTCGCGGATGCAAGCTGCATAACGGCGAGTGGTGTACATATTGCCGCCGGGACGAGTTACGTCAGAGTACAACAGAGACTTAGCAACTGCTTCTTTGACGATTGTGGCTGCATTGGCGCTGATGGCTGTAGCGGCGCGGACGCGCAGTTCACCAGAAGCGAAGTAGTTCTTGAGCTTGTCTAGAGCGCTGATGTCTAGGTACTTACCTTGGACGTCAGAGGAATTGATAACAGCGGTAATTGCGTCTTGCATGATTGTCTTGTTTCCTAGAAAGTGGCTGAGTTCAGTCCAATTTTGTAGCTGGGATTTGGGATTTGGGATTTGGGATTGAGCAGTGGGTTGTTATCTGCAAAAGCTTTTGGCTGGTTGCTGGTAACTCACAATCTCAAATCTAAAATCTCAAATCTTTACTGCATCGCACCGATAACGTAGTCGAAGTAAGAGGAAGCTTCGGAAGCATCTTCTCCAGAAAGCAGCGAAGAAGCTGCATTTTTCATGGCGCGAATTCCTTCGGCTACGGCTTCAATCGGGGTTCCCAAGGATTTGTACATTTCGCGGACGCCAACAATACCGATTTCTTCGATCGGAGTAATGTCGCCAGCTACGATTCCGTAGGTGATCAAACGCAGGTAGTAGTCCAAGTCGCGCAAGCAAGTTGCGGTCATTTCTTCGCCATAAGCGTTGCCGCCGGGGGAAACGACATCAGGGCGTTTTTGGAAAAGTTGGTCGCCTGCTTGCTTGACGATACGTTCGCGGGATTCGCTCAAAATTTGGGCGATGCGGACGCGGCGTTCACCAGAGGTGACGAAGCCTTTGATCCGGTCTAATTCGCCTGGGCTCAGGTAACGAGCTTCAGCGTCTGCGTTGACGATTGACTTGGTGACGATACTCATCTTGTGTGTACCCGCTGGATATTTTGCTATAGGAACTGCTCCGCGCTCAGCCGAGCGGTGGTGGGCGCTTGCATCCCGTACCTCTCGCTGGCGGCAGGAGCTTTGACGCTTTTGGACACCAACCTTACCAGCAACTGTTGAAGTTGTTGGGGGTGGCGACCTTCGGCGTTTGACGGCGCTGGTTTAGACGCCGATGCTACGAGTGTTGGCTGCACTTTGCCTGTCGCTTACAATACCACACATCTGACTGGTGCTTTNNATATCTGCGATCGAGATTGCAGCAGATCAGTTAGGTGGCGATCGAGAGACTGTCGTTGCGGGCGAGATCGCTCTTTTGACGCAACTACCTCTGGCAAGTATTTTGAGGCATTATGTTCACATTCTGAGTAATGCTGTAACAGTTTGTAATATTCTTTTTCATTTTTGGGTGGAAAAATTACGTTGACAAAAACGTTATGATTATCTCACAGTAAGGAATGCAGCCGATAAATGCTCTGTGATTTTGTGGCGGGCGGTGGTTGGGGTTCAAAAATTTGCCCTTCACAGGGGAGGGAAATCGCCGGAGGTGAGGGCTCAGGTGCGATCGGAAATGCCGACTTTCGAGCTTGTAGTCAAATTTCGCTGTAATTTTTAACCAGGTGCACTTTGAAAAGAAATCTATCAGCCCTTAAAAAAGCTTTGCAGTTCGGTGTTAGCGGTGCCGTCGGCGGTTTCGTGGGCAATTTAATCATGGAACCTTTCATGCAGTTCGATCGCCTTTCCGGTTCCGCATCTTTTTTTGATAGCGTGTTTTCTACCGCTCGTTGGTTTGGATTGGTAGGCGGTGGAATTGCTACGGCGATTATGTTCGGCTATTACTACTATATCAAAGGCAAGCCTCAAATTAAACTGGCTTTGAAAAATGGCGGATTGTTTGGTTTAATCGCCGGGGCAGTTTCTGGGGCGATCGCAGAAGGCATTTACAGCGGCATTGGCCCTACTAATGAATTATTGCGAGTAGTTTGTTGGGGAATTGCTGGAAGTTTGTTAGGATTGACACTTTCCAAACGGATTCCCAATTTAGGAATGCTGCGCGGCGCGGGCGGAGGCGGTGTTGGAGGCGTGTTGGGCGGATGTTTGTTTATTTTGTTCGCTTATACTTTATCGGGTACTGTGGGCCGTTTAGCTGGCTGTGGGGCGATCGGTTTTTGGATTGGAATTATGCTAGTTGTTGCTGAAACTTTGTTCGGCAAAGCTTGGCTGGTAATTAGTTCCGATACC
The DNA here is from genome assembly GCA_003483675.1 of Microcoleaceae cyanobacterium UBA11344. GTDB lineage: Bacteria > Cyanobacteriota > Cyanobacteriia > Cyanobacteriales > Microcoleaceae > Microcoleus. Next base: position 11,315 of record DMYK01000618.1, on the reverse strand, counting down.
GGCACAAATCGCACTCTGACTATTGGTGCCGAACCGGTGACTTTTGGCAGCGATGAAAATTTGTCTATTATCTGTATTCCGAATGTTTCGCCCTTGGCTATGCGCTTTCAATTGGCAGGTGGTCAAATTGTTTGCGAAAATGTTGATAATGGGGCCGTGAGTTATTTGCGATCGGGCGACCAAAAAAGAATAGGAAATTGTACGGTAACAGTCGGAAACTCGGACTTCCCAGCCCAAACTCCGGCGAATGTTCCGCCTACCTTTATATCAGATAATCCCGCAGTAAATTCTTTTACCAGCAGCCAATTTTCCCTGAAATTAGGAAGTCGAATTATTCCTTTGAGTGCAGGAACTAAATTATTAACATCTGACATACCGACTTTAACAGCCGCCGCATCTAACGGTGTTGTAGCTACTGTCAATTCTCATCCAAGAGACGAGCTTTCATTGGGATTAAAAAATTTGTCCGATCGCGCTTGGTGGGTAACAGACATTCAAGGCGACATGAAAATGGTAGAACCAGAAGGTACGCTGACTCTCGCCCTGGGGACTCAAATCGAGTTCGGCGAAATTGAGGGTGAGATTGTTGACGGTTGACAGTTGGCAGTTGACTGCTAACAGTTGACAGTTGACAGTTAACTGTTAATAATCATTTTTTAGTGCCACATTTGATCTAATATTATGTTGGTAGACTCTTTTAAACCTAAAAATAGATGATTTGGTTAACACAATTGAAAAAAATAGTCCCTGGTTTCCTATTAATCCTGACCTTGGCATTGGGAGTAATTACGATTAGTCCCCAAATTGCTTTGGCAGATGCAACTCCAAATCCTGCAACGGCTGCCGAAGTTTTCAGTGTTAACTGTGCGGGTTGTCACAGCAATGGTGGCAATATTATTAGACGTGGCAAAAACTTGAAACAAAAAGCATTGAAACGATACGGCATGGATTCCATCGCCAATATTGCCAATTTAGTCACCAACGGTAAGAAGATCATGCCGTCTTACAAAGATCGCTTATCTGAACAACAAATTATCGATGTTTCAGCCTACGTGTTATCTCAAGCTGAAAGTGATTGGAAATAGAACCTCGGTAGATTATTTATAGCTTAGGCAATCTTACCACAGACATCAGATATTTCTTGATCGCAGGTTGAAGCGCGAACAGAGTTTCACTTTCGGCTGGGACTGTTTCAATTAGCGATCGCCTTAAAAGCGATTCCAGCGCCTCCAGCAATTCTGAATCCCGATCTTGCTGAATATTTGAGTACAAATTTTCACACCCAACAGGCTTGACTTCTTTCGCCATACCGTGTAATAGCTGAATTTCTAATGCTGATAAGCGATGAAACTGCCGAGATAACGTATCGCTATAATCTCCCAGAAACAGCCCATTTCTTAAAAAATTAGCAATGCTTCCGCCAAACATATCATTAATAGTTGTTGTTACTATTTTTAACGCTAAAGGATTGCCGCTGTAAGCCTCTATCAATTGTGAGTATTCACCTTCTTCAGACAAACCCTTGTTTTTAAGGATTTCCACAGCCGCTTCTCCCAAACTACCCAATTTTAATGACCGTACAGATTGATTTTGACTTTCTAACGCTGCAATTTCTTTAGGTTTTTCACAGCTAGTCAACACTAAGCAACTTTGATGCTGCAATTCTCCTACTTGTTTCAGAAGTTCCCCATATACTTCATACCCTTTTCGATAGTTTCCTGTTAACTGCCCAGTGCAGAAAACAGCTTCCCACCCATCTAAAATTATCAAACATCGATGCTTTTGTAAACAGTGAATCAGGTGCTGGATAGCCTCAGCGATGATTGTCGGTTCTATTGCATTTGTGGAAGCGATTAGGTTCTCCAGGGAAAACTCAAGCTGCGATCTCGCAGCTTGTAAAATTTTTTTATCCTGAGTAATTAACTGCAATTTCTCTAAATCGCTTAGCGGTTGATCGGATAAACATTCGATTAAATTTACCAGAGTATCTGCCAATAGAGGTGCATGACTGAGGTTGACCCAAATTAAGCACTCAAACTGGTGTTTAATCAGATTTGTTAGCTTAGATGCTAAAGCAGTTTTGCCAATGCCACCCATACCCAATATAGCAACTAAGCGAGAGTTTTCCTGTAAAATCCATTGCCTTAAGTTAGCAAGTTCTGTTGTACGCCCGTAGAAAATAGACGTATCTACCCCCAGCCCCCATTCAGTTCGATTTTCGATGGGAGATTGGGGAGTTTGGGCAGAATTTATCAATGTAGAATGCAATGTTTCTCCGCTACTATTTTGTTTATAACCATATATTTCTAGCATACTTGGGATTTCTTTCCAGTCTTTGGGTTGTTGCAGCGTCAAAACTTCTATGTAGCGATACAGCCCTCTCGATAAATCTACTCTAATACCCGCACATTCGCGGTGGAGTGCGACGGCAATTTCCGGCGGACTATAATTGCAAAGCAATCCTCGCAGGTACGTTTTTTCTAAAGGAGTGAGTCGCTGCTTTCTACTGCAAGTGTAATCTTGCTTGGCCGCTGTCAAGTCTGCATATAACTGTTCGAGATTCCAGCAAGCCGCAGCCTCTATAAACTTCTGCGCTGGTATTTGTAAAGGTTTATTTTGGTATGTCATGTATACTCACAAGCAGAAGCATCATTATTGATGATTTTACCAGCTTAAGGATCTAACTTTGTGCGTATTTTTACGGGTTTGTGAGGAAATTTTAGCTACAACATTTTAAATATAGCAATCCTATATGATTTGTGAGGATTTGTAGGGGTAGTGCCCCTGTGCCTACCCCAGCATAAGCGGGGCGGTTCGACACTTCGGCTACGCGAGCGTGCGACGCTTCGCACGCGCCTACCGCCACGGGGGGATTGCCCCTACAATTACACAACTGATTTAGGATTGCTATATTACAGGACTTACGCATGGGGGCTCCTGGAAGCCGCGTTTTTTACCGAATCTATGGGTCCGCTTGAAGTATTTTCTTAAAAAACCCGGAAACCGAGCCCCATGCGTAAGTCCTATATTCAAAAGATAATTTTTAACCTAGTGTACTCACAAAAATACCTAATAAAACTACTAATAGCTGTTAGGTGACATATCGGTCTTGAGTATTTTATAAATGTAGAGAGCAGGATTTTATAACACCTGCTGCCAGAAAAGTTAAGAGGACAGCTTAAATGGCATCAATTCAACTGACAAATCAGCTAACTACAACTGACAAGGATATCCCGACTCCTAGTGCTTTCGATGGTTCTGCAAGAACTCGCGCTAAAGATTACCTCTTAGAGGTAGAGTTAGTTAATCAGCCTATATCAATTGATCTCTTTAAAGATCTGAGCACTAGCTTCGACCCTTACGTGCAAGTCTTTCAGGTACCCAAAGGCAATAGGGGTGCGAATCTCGCTGAGACGGGTACTTTTGTTGCTCAGGATGATGATAGTGGCGTCTTCCCAAACTCAAAAATAGATGGTTTTGATACCGAATACTTCAGTGGTGCTTCTAAGCCGCTTACAAGTCTGCCTGGTGTGGACTATGTAGTCCGCGTGACTAGCTATAACAGCTTAGCATCACTTCCTCAGCCTTTCACATTACAGGTTTCAACTCCCAGTGGCACTGTCGCCTTGAAAGACCCTATAACAGGTGCGACTTTAGATGCAGGAGGCAACATCATCGGGGGCGGTAGCGGGGACCCTCTAACAGGCAACCTTCCCGTCCGGCGTTTCTTTGACAAGCAGGCAGGATCGCATTTTTATACCACAGACCCGTCAGAGAAAGCTGACCGACTAAACAACCCTGCTCGTTACCAGAGTGAAGGCGATGACTTTATCGCTCCAGCCAACGGTAACGCAAAGGTTCAACGCTTCTTCAATACCGCATCAGGAACCTATTTCTATACGAATAAACCTACTGACATACAGTTTATTCGCGACAACTTACCCCAGTTTCGTGCTGAGGGGGAGGTTTTCAATTCATATAACACGGCAGTTTCGGGTGCGATACCCGTCTATCGTTTTACCAACCTGGCGAGGGAATGGGAAAATCCGCGAAATATTACACACTTTTTCACCGCAAGCCAAGCGGACCGGCAGGCGGTACAGGGGAGGTCAGATTTCCGGGATGAAGGGGTTGCTTTTTATGCTCTTCCCCCCGCCTAAGCAGGCAGTTGGATTCATCTAGGTTTAAAATGATTAGTAGGGTGCGCCACACGCACCCTACTTTTTTATCTATTAAACTTTTGGGTAACAAGCGATATTTTGGTCATCCTATGAACAATCTCAGTACAAAACCTTCCCTCTTCAAGGCTTTAATTGTAATTAGCTTTTGCTTGTATCTAATCTTAGCCATCACTCCGCCCGCCTTCGCCTCAATTCACAAATATCCAGAAAGAGCAGATAGAGTAATGTTCAGATCCGTACAAAGCTTGCGGGATAATCAGGACAAAGCGTGGCAAGTGGTTTTGTATAAGCGAGTGCAGTCGGGATTGGTAAACTCTTTTAACCTGAGATTGGTAGGATTTCCCGGCACAGAATTGCAGCACCCTGTGCCGCTGAAAGTCGCTGCGGGTAAGGTCGAGATTGGTAAAGCCAAGGATATTTGGAGCGAGTCAGATTTGCCGATTAATGTCGGAGAATATGATTTTAAATCAATAATTACACAAGTGGAAAGCAATCGACCTTTACGCTTGAGTTTGCCCGTAAAAGGCGAACCAGAAACAGAATTGCTGGTTCCTCCTTTTGGTGTCAGAGAATGGCGGCTGTTGTTAGATACAAAGTAAATATATCTATTGGTTCGCACTCTCAAGTTTAAATCGAGCGAGTTTTGTGTATCAAAAGTTACTCGAATTAACTATGCCTGAAGGTATATTTAATCTATTTTAAGGTAATTAGGAAACAAACTAAAATTAGAGTTAGTCTGGTGAGAGAACTCCACTGTTTTAATGTGCGTGTCTTCAGGGTGAATTACGATGACTTTAATCACTACCATTGTCCGAAAAGCTTTGGCTACTGGTTATTTGACAGTTGACGCAGAAGAACAGTTGCGACAGCAGTTGCAGATGACCAAGTACGGTTTGGAAGATTTTGAGGCTTTTATTACTTTGCAAAAAGAGGTGATGGAAGATAGAGTAAAACAGCAAGCTAGGGAATTGTGGCGATCGCAAAACCGTTCTGCTGCCGCTTGAATTAAGTTCGATCGCACTTTTGGATAAAAAAGGTCGATCGATGTTCCTATGTCGATCGACCTTTCACGGGCGGGCTAGATGCCCACCCCACAAGAAAATTCACTCTTTGTAGAACAGGCATCTTGCCTGTTCATAAAAATGATCCGCAAAGCCTTGAAAAATGTTTCTACTTCATTCCTAGCTGTTGCTTTAACGCTGCTGGAACATTAACGGCTGCATCCAAACCTCGAACATTTTCCCACTTTGTATTTTTATCCCATTTGACATCGCCGAGGTTTGCGCGGCCGAGGTATGCGCCTCTGAGGTATGCGTCGCCGAGGTTTGCGCCGCTGAGGTATGCGTCGCTGAGGTATGCGCGGCTGAGGTTTGCGCCACTGAGGTTTGCGCCACTGAGGTATGCGCCTCTGAGGTATGCGCCTCTGAGGTATGCGTGGCTGAGGTTTGCGCGGCAGAGGTATGCGCGGCTGAGGTTGGCGCCACTGAGGTATGCGCCGCTGAGGTTGGCGCCGCTGAGGTTGGCGCCGCTGAGGTTGGCGCCGTTGAGGTATGCGCCGCCGAGGTATGCGTCGCTGAGGTTTGCGCGGCTGAGGTTTGCGCCGTTGAGGTTTGCGCCTCTGAGGTTTGCGCCGCTGAGGTTTACGCCACTGAGGAATCTCCCAACTATTTGGAGAAAGCCAAAATCCCCAACACAACAGCTATAACCGATGAGACGCAACAACCGACTTGCATCGTCAAGTTTACCTTCAGCATTAGGTTTCCCACAGGGATAAAACACCATTTTGTCTTTCAATTCATCTCTCTCTTGACCGTAACGGTGCAACTCCAACAGCAAAATCATCACATTCAAACCAGCATAAATATCTATTTTTCGCAGTCCCAAATCTTGGGTTTTCACTTGAGTTTTCAATTGCTCTCGCAGTAGGCGCATCTTCTTCTGAGGCCAACTTTCCGGCAGCATATCAATAAATTCCCCCTCGCACCACCGCCAATAAAAACCTTCCAAACGCTGGAATAACTCCACAGGGCGAAACAGACTTTTTTCCCCTGCAACAGCCGGAGTTGTTAATAACCCCATCAAATATTCCACAATTTCTGCCGTCAGCGCTCCATAACCCAACAAATCATAAATTTCCCAGTCCATCTGAGATTCTTGAGTATTAAATCTTTTACTTTTATTTCTCAATTCCGTCCACTCTTCCAGACTTTCTTTCAATCGTTCCGCACACAGAAATTCACCAAAACTCTTGTGTACAAACTCCACAGAACCTTCTTTACTGCCTTGCTGAAGATAAAAAACCGCCAAAGCATTTCTCAGAGGATTATCGCCAATCTTTTTTTGTGCTTCCTCAAGTAATTCTTTAACCGAGTTGTTTGATTTCAATCGCTCCTCAATCATCGCTACAGGAGCGCATTCTCCTCCCGACTGCACCACGCATAACCCTGCTTCTGTCAGGATGTGTCGCAAATCCTCTGTTTCAAATTCTGTCAAATCGCGATTGAGCAATTTAGAGCGCTGTTCTGTGAGTACCCAATTCACAGCTTGGTTGTAAATCAAAATTTTTGCTTGAGTGCTATTAGTTCCTTGAAAATCTTCAACTTTCAACCTTCCATCTCGGTGCATCGCTGCTAACAAATAAAGCAATAGCGGTTCTCGCGCCAAGTCTGATTTTACCTGTTTTGGACAGCGTTCATCTTGCAAAAAATTCTGAAAAGCTGAGGTTTTTTCCGCTCCAAATTTGGCTGACCACTTGCTCAACCACTGTTGCTGTAGTTCGTCATCCATCACCTGAATTTCGACTCGCTCCAAGTTATCTGGCATTTGCCTTTCAATCCCTTGCAAAGCTAAAGTTCTGCCAGTAATCAAAACCCGGTGTCTCATTTCCGAACTCTGCTGACAATCCCGCTGAAATTGTCCTACTTGCTTTAAGAATTGTTCTAAACCGCCGCTGCTTCTCCCCTCCATTAGCAACTCGTCAAAGCCATCTAAGAGAAACAAATATCGTGTGTTTCGATCCATTAACCAGCCATTATCACTAGCAAAACCCGCAGTTACTGCTTCTTTCAGCGTTTCTCGAAAACTCTTTTGCAATGTGGGAATATCTCGCAATCGAATTAACACCGGTGTCCAAACTGGATGCAAATGTTGTCGCACCCAGTCAGCAAACATCCGACAAAAAACGCTTTTACCGCGTCCGGGCCCAGCTTCGATGAACATCACCCGATCTTGTTTTTTCTCATCCTCAAGCAAGTCTTTTGCCCAAGTTTCTAAATCGAAAGCTTCTGTGTTTTTAACAAGATTGCCATTTTGATCAATTGGCTTTGCCTTCAGAGGCACGTAGATATCCTTGAATGAGAAATTTTCTGCAAATACAGGTTTTTGCGGCAGAGAGGCAATCTGTTCTTGCAGGTATTTGTCAATGCTTTGATATTTATTCTGATCCTCCCGCCATTCGCTGAAAGAAGGCTGTCCGAGCTCTTTCATTGCATCGCCAGAAACTGCCCAAGCTTCGATTAAATAGCGGTGAGTATTAGCAGCAACTCTCTTGGTCAAAATTTGAGATTCATCGGCATTGAGTCCGGCTTGTTGCAGCCGCTCTGACAGCACTTGATTAAATTCCTTGGCTAAGATAGAATCGCGGAAGCAAATAACAGTTTCTTTGGCTGCTTTATCGCTAAATTCTAAATCCGCCAATTTCTTAATCAACTGCTTAACTTTATCGGAAACTGGAGTTTGCCCGATGCGATTTAACAAATTCTCGTCTTGTCCAATAAACTCCTTAAAACTTTCCAGATAAGCCGCCTGACTGACGAGGAAAATGCACTCAGCTAAAGTCGGCTGCTGTTGATTTTTTTCGATGAAAAATGCCAGCATTTTTGCCGCAATCCCGACAAATGGCAATCCAGTTCCCACAACTTGAGCTAAGGGAGAGTTCAAAACTTCTAGCAGCAAGTTGCTATTGTCCAGCCCTTGTTCTTTGAGCATTTTTGCCAATTCAGTGGCTGTTTTGCCAGCTTCTCCGATTCCCTCGGCTGCTTCGACGGAAAACAATTCTTTAATATCAGTAGTTAAGACTTTCCAGATGCGATTTGCCATTTTTACCTGCCTTGTGTCAGAAGAGATAATCTAAGAAATTATACATTCAATTTTCTAAGTATTCCTTAAATAAAATAATATAAGACTTACGCACGGGTGGTCAGAAACCGAGTTTTTTCCGAGAATATTTCGTTACAGCCCGTATCAACGCCAAAAACCCGGTTTCTTGGGTTTTGATCGGTTCTCAAACTAACAATCAGAAAATATCGATCGCGCTTTAGCTTGACAAAAATACAACGATCGGCAATAATAGTAGATTGTCTGTCTAAATCCGGCTCGGATCAGGTTAAGACATTCCAAAAGCTGGAGAGCAGTCTGCCGTCAAAAGTCCGCAACGACCAATGACCGATGACTAACCAGCTACCTGTACGGCAATCTCAACAACCATCCCATGACTTACGCAATCATTGAAACTGGCGGCAAACAATTTCGGGTAGAACCAGGCCGCTTCTACGACATCGAACTGCTTCACGTCGAAGCCGAATCAAAAGTCACCATCGACAAAGTATTTCTGATCCAGCACGAAAACGACGTTCACATCGGCCAGCCTCTAGTAGAAAATGCCACAGTAGAAGGAACTGTTCTGCGGCATTTCCGGGGCCGCAAAGTCCTCGTCTACAAGATGAAGCCGAAAAAGAAAACTCGGAAGAAAAAAGGCCACCGCCAAGAAACAACCCGCTTTATGATTGACTCCATCAGCTTCAACGGTGTTGTTTTGGCTGCGAGAGACTTAACTCAAGCGGTTGTTGAAACTCCCCAAATC
>DMYK01000618.1:0-2215 GCA_003483675.1 Microcoleaceae cyanobacterium UBA11344 | reverse complement strand
AAATAGTAAATACAGTTGAGGAAATTATGGCCCATAAGAAAGGTACTGGCAGCACACGTAACGGACGCGACTCTAATTCCCAGCGTCTGGGCGTCAAAAAGTACGGCGGTCAAGTTGTCAAAGCTGGCAACATTTTGATCCGTCAACGCGGCACCAAATTTCACCCTGGAAATAATGTAGGTATCGGCAGAGATGATACTCTGTTTGCCATGATTGATGGCGTAGTGACTTTTGAAAGAAAGGGCAAAACCCGCAAGAAAGTTAGCATTTATCCTGTTGTTGTAGCAGTACCTGTGGCTGAAGCTGTAGCAGTTTAATTGTGATATTTTGCGGCGTTGTTTAAGTCTTTTTTGTTGGTCTCTAATTCTAGATCCCCCCTAACCCCCCTTAATAAGGGGGGGACAAGAAAATTCATTTACTCGTTCCTAGGCTATTTTCCTCGTTCCTAGGCTATGCCTAGGAACGCATTTCTAGAGGCTCTGCCTCTTGATTTTCTATCTCAATATACTGATATCCCGGATTTCTTAAAGAAGTCGGGGATATCAGGTTTTTCAGGCAAGTTTTGTGAGAAATAACCAATGATAAATAGCCTTGAACTCAAGAACTTTGGACCCATCCATCAGTTCAAGTGCGAGAAATTAGGTAATATTAATTTGATTATCGGTGGCAATGGAACCGGTAAAACCATTCTGATCAAAGCGCTTTACAGTGCTATGCGAACCCTAGAAGAGTATAAACGGGGCAACGAACCACGCAATGCTTCCGAAATACTCGCAGATAAACTTTATTGGACTTTTGAGATAGAGAAAATCGGCGACATCGTGAGCAAAGGAGCAGATGAACCACTATCTTTCAAGCTTAGATTTGGTGGTCAAGATTTTTCTTATAGATTTGGTAAAGACACCACCAAAAGTATCCAAACTCTAGAAAATCATGTTCCGCCCCGAAGTAGTAACTCGATTTTTTTACCTACAAAAGAAGTTCTCTCGCTGCATCATATCATTCTACAATCCCGCGAACTGAGCAAGACCTTCGGCTTCGATGATACCTATCTCGATTTAGCACGAGCACTGCGCCAACTTCCTACAGGTGGCAGAAATTACCAGCAGTTTGCTATGTCCAGAAAGAACCTCAGCGAGATTCTAGAGGGAAAGGTTGAGTATGATGAAAAGTTGGGGCGTTGGCAATTCAAGAAGGGAAATCAAAAGTTCCCTATAGGCGTAACAGCAGAAGGTATTAAGAAGATTTCTATTCTTGATACTTTACTAGGGAATCGTTATCTTGACCAAAACTCGGTAATCTTCATCGATGAGCCAGAATCAGCACTACATCCAGTGGCAATTTCCAAGTTTCTCGATATTATCGCCATGTTAGCTGAGTGTGGAATCCAGTTTTTCATGGCAACTCATTCCTATTTTGTCATCAAAAAACTGTTTCTTATAGCACAGAAAAATGATAAACTTTTAATTCCTATAATTTCTGTGAAAGATGATAGTTGGGATATCGCAAATCTCCGGGAAGGGTTGCCAGACAACCCAATTATAGACGAATCAATCCAGCTTTATAAAGAAGAGGTGGAGCTGGCATTGCAATGACGAGTGAGCCAATTATTGAGTCTGGGATGAAATTTGACCCTTACCCAGAAGGACATTGTTTCTACATTGAGAAGAGCGAAACTTACCGAAAAATTCAGGAGGGTGTGAAGATAGCGGAGTTCTTACTGCTTCATTCCCAAGATGAGTCTATAGTATGGATTGTGGAGGCAAAGCAGAGTTCCCCACGTCCTGAAAACCAGAAATTCGATGGTTTTATCCTAGAAATTCAAGAGAAGTTGACCAACGCGCTCACGTTGACTGTGACGACTTGCCTACAGCGTCATTCTACCTATGAAGAATTGCCTAACTCCTTTCAAACCCTGGATCTGAAAAAAGCCAGTTTTCGCTTAATACTGGTGATCAAAGGACATCAAGAGGCATGGCTACCACCGTTACAGGATGCGCTGAAAAAGGCACTCAAACCTACGATCAAAACTTGGAATTTATCTGCGACTTCTGTGGTAGTGCTGAATGAGGCAATGGCTAAATCACAAGAATTGATTAGCTAATTTGTTGCTAACCTCCTCCCACAATTGTCACAACTTTATCGTTCCTAGGCTCGGCCTGGGAACGCACCCCACAAGCAACAGCTTTACCATTAAGTAAGGTGCGCAGTGCGC
>DMYK01000242.1 GCA_003483675.1 Microcoleaceae cyanobacterium UBA11344 | reverse complement strand
CCATCTATGGCGATCGCGCCGATCACAAGGGAGTCCCAGTGGCTGCGGCAGGCCAGCAAGATTGCATCAACGGCGGTGCTGGTGACGATTTGCTTTACGGCAACGAAGGGGAAGATACGCTCAACGGCGATGCTGGTAACGATACCCTCTTTGGCGGTAAAGACAACGACATTCTGTTTGGAGGCGAAGGAGATGACTGGCTGTTTGGAGGCTTGGGTGACAATACTTTATCTGGAGCGGCCGGAAGCGATCAATTTATCTTGAGTGCTGGGAACGGCTCGAATACTATTCTTAACTTTGAGGTTGGCATCGATAAACTTGTGTTGACCGGTGGGCTGAGTTTCGAGCAGTTGCAACTCACCCCAACCCTGAACGGTACATTGCTGCGAATAGCAGGCACCGGGCAAGTTTTAGCCAACTTTGTAGGGGCTAACGGTGCGATCGGCTCCTCTGATTTCCGATCGAATCTCTTGTCACAATCGAGTTAGGATTGGGGACTTTCGTCCCCAAAATCCTACTTATAATTGCTTTCGCAAAAACAGTCGCCGCGGCTGTCCCAAAAGCCAATTACTCCAATGTCCATCCACTTGTTCCAAGCGATAGCCAGCCTGATAGTATAACTGTCGCGCTGCGTGATTATTTTCCAGAACGTGGAGGTAAATCTCATCAAATCCCCACTCTCGCGCAGTCTTCTCGCAGTTGCTCAGCAACTCTTGAGCAACCCCCTGCCGCCGATACTCCGGGTGAACTGCTAAATTTGACAAATAAGGATAGTCCAAACTCGGTATTTGCCAAGGGAGACGAGAACGCAGGGCCATTTCTACGGTTCCGGCTAAACACTCGACTCGGTTCGATCGATATTTATCAGTCCCATCCTCGATCGATGGTTCGACGGAGTTTATCCTGAGCGAATTCGCAGGGCTCACCAAGCATCGCATCTCTACAACTAAGCAAGTATAATGTTCTGACCCAGAACGGAGTCGATTTTTTAAATCTTCGTAAATACCCAACCGCAACACCGGATACAACCAATCCACAAACCCCTCACCAGAGTGAAAGCTGAGGGCCAGCAGATCAGCTAGCAGTGCCAGATCCTTAGACGCAGCCACCCGAACCGAAAAGCCAGAGCTGTCGGGGGTTGCTTGGTGGTGGGAGGTTGAGGGAAAAAAAGAAGGATTCACAATTCCTTGCCGCTATATTGATTTTTTTTGTACAGACAGCCAGCCAGCCCGGTAAAAGGCTTACAGATTACTGTGCAAGATATCAGATCTATCTCACTCTATCACTGGTCGATCGACCCAGATTCCCACTTTTTTTGCCCACCCCGCACTCTCGCCCGTCAGGAAAAAAGTAGGGGAAAAAAGCATCGAACCTTCAGGAACGAGGATTCTTGTTTCAAAGAGAGTCTCTAGCAATTCTGTGTTAAATGAGGTATTTAACACAGAAGGCTATAGGACCAACAACCTGTAAGGTTCAAGGGTTTACCAATCACCGAAAACAGTGCAAACAGATTAAATAAACTCGCCCATACCACTCGAAAATTCTTGATTAAGAATGGTGCAAAATCTGAGCGATCGCCAATCTTTAAAAATGATTATTTGTTGTATTGGCTTGAGCTTAACTTCGTAAGTTAAGTTAAACATTTTGTTTCTTCTTTTCCTACAGCAAGGGCTAGTCTTACCAAATAGACAACCATTTTCCTGCGTTGGCTATAGGAGCAGCGGCTGACTTAAGTCAGGGAATGCGCTCTGGTTTTTCGTAGTTGACATCTAGAGCGCTGGGCGAGCGTCGGAACAACCTCGATCGACAATTCCTCACTAGGCTTATACTTTGTTACCAAGGACTCAGACAATCTCGATCAAGCTATGTGGCCGGTTTCCAGAGAGTACATCCCTGGTTAAGATTAACAGATGGATGCTCTCGCTTGCGGTGAAACACCCCATTCATGGGCAATTTCAGGTCTGTAGGAGGCACAAAAGATGCGGATGACGGGGAAAAGACAGCAAGTCTCAGTCAAATAGTATAGTTAATTGGGTGACTCGCACAGACGCCTCCCTAGTCTGTGAATATCATTAATAATTGGGGTGTACGACAGAGAACTGTGAATCAGAAGAATTCCGCATCGAGAACGGGTAGGTGAAATCAAGGTTTATCCTTGGTGCTGGCGAATTCACAACAACTTCAGATTGACGAACTCTTGTGACTTAAGCAATTGAAACAGGTAAATTCTTCCAAAATCAGACCGATTAAATCGAACAATCCCCAGGCACAGGAGAGCGGTGCATGAATTCCCAAGAAAATCCTAAACTAAAAATTCTGGTCGTTGATGATGAACCAGATAACCTCGACTTGCTTTACCGCACCTTCCATCGGGAATATAAAGTGCTCAGGGCTGAATCTGGCCCCGCCGCCCTAGAACTTTTGGCGAGAGCAGGAGAAGTTGCTGTGATTATCTCGGATCAGCGAATGCCGAAAATGAGCGGTACGGAGTTTCTGAGTCTGACGGCGGCTCAGTACCCAGACGTGATCCGAATTATTTTAACTGGATATACGGATGTTGAAGATTTAGTCGAAGCTATTAATGCTGGCAAAGTATTCAAATATGTTACCAAGCCTTGGGATGCGATCGAACTCAGAGCTCTTGTCCGTCAAGCGGTTGAAACTCACAATCTCCTGAAAGCCCGTACCAATGAACTGCGTAGGGCCCTCAGCCAAGAATCGCTGCTTTATGCTGTTACCAATACTATCCGATCGGCTCCCAACTACCAGCAGATGCTGCAAAGAATTGTGGAAACAGTCGGCCAGATGTTTGAGGTAAGTTGCTGTGTGCTGCGGCCGTTCCAAGATGGCTCTGTGGCAGATGAATGGTTCACCTACCAAGGTGCTGAAACGAAACGGCAAGATGCCGATGGTGTCTCCGAGGGCATCATGTCGCCAGATTTGCTGTCGCTGTTGGTGTGGGAAACTATGGAGGTGGAGGTGATTCAAGATGCCCAAACGGACGATCGAGTTTTAAACTGGGAAAATGACCAGCGCTCTTGGGCTTACCGGGCTGCGAAGATCCGCTCTAGCTTAATCGTACCGCTGTTTTATCAACGGGAACTGATGGCAGTCTTGGCGCTGCACTCCTGCGAGCAGCCGCGCCAATGGCAAGACCACGAGGTACAGTTGGTGATTACGGTGGCTGACCAAGCGGCTTTGGCGCTTTCTCAAGCCCGGGCTTACGAACAGGTGCGGGCACTGGCAAAGCGCGAAGCTCTAGTTAATACTATTACTACGGCGATTCGATCGAGCCTCGACCCCCAAAATATTTTTGCGGCGATTACTGAACAACTGGGACAAGCTCTCCAAGTTGACGGCTGCGCCCTATCTCTGTGGACAGAAGACGACGAGTACGTCCAATGCGTGGGACTCTACGAAGCGACTAGCGATGCTGTTTCTGTACAAGAGGATTTTAACAGTCCGGGCATACTCCTTGTGACTCCCAGTATTGAGCAAGGGAATACCAATGCTCAAAGCAGCCCTCGCGCCTGGGTTTTGGCCCATTCTTCTCTGCCGCAGTCTTTGGTGCCGATTCAAGGTAATCCAGTTTTACTGCAAGTTATGATGTCGAAACAGCCGGTGGTGATTGAAGACCTGGACTCACGCCCCGATCTAAATGTTACAGAAGTGCAACTGCGATCGCCCGCCCGCGCCCTGTTAGTCGTCCCCTTGCTCTCCGAGGGCAAAATCATCGGCAGTATTTCCCTGCGCCAAAATACCCATACCCGCCGCTGGCAACCCTCAGAAATTGACCTGGCTCAAATAGTGGCAACTCAAGCTGCTCTGGCAGTACAGCAGTCCCGCCTCTACCAAACTACCAGACAACAGGCAGAACGGCTCCTAGAAGCCGATCGACTCAAAACCGAGTTTTTCCAAAATATCTCTCACGAATTCCGCACACCCCTAACTCTGACCATCGGGCCCCTAGAGTCCGCCTGCGCCCGCAAAGAAGATTTGCCCTACGAACAAGCTGCAATCGCTCTTCGCAATTCCCGCCGCTTGCTGCGTTTGGTAAATCAACTGCTGGACTTGCAGCGGCTGGATGCCGGACGGATGCAGCCGAGTTTTCGCCCCTGCGATTTGGTTGGTTTCTGTTACTCTACCGCAGAGTCGTTCCGCAGCTACTGCGAGAAAAAAGGCCTGCATTTAATTACTCAATTACAAGACAGTCCTTTACTTTATTTGGATATTGAAAGATTTGACAAAGTTCTCTATAACCTGCTATCGAATGCGGTCAAATTTACGCCAGAAGGTGGAAGCATTACGCTGAAAGTTCAACTCGCTGGCGCTCACTGTTTGCTGCAAGTTAAAGATACCGGCATTGGCATTCGTACCGAACAAATTCCCTATTTGTTCGAGCGTTTCCGCCAAGCTGAGGGCTCTACAAACCGTTCCTACGAAGGCAGCGGTTTAGGTTTGGCACTGGTAAAGGAATTAGTGGAACTGCACGGCGGTCAAGTTTCGGTGGAGTCGGTTTATGGTGAAGGCTCTACTTTTACGGTTTGGCTGCACGTCGGTTCGACTCACTTACCTCCTGAACAGGTGCTGGAAATACCGGCGGAGTTTCACTCATCGAAAGCTGCGGTGGAATTGGCTGATGTGGAAGCCGATTTGTCTGATGCTGAATTTGCTTCTGAGAGTTTTGAGGCGATCAATCCTATAAGTTCAGAAACAGTCGTTGGCACTGTTTTGGTGGTTGATGACAATCCCGATTTGCGCTTCTATGTGTCGGGAATTCTGCGAGATTCCGGCTTTGCGGTTTTGCTTGCCCGCAACGGGGAGGAAGGATTTGCGGTGGCAAAAAACCGCCTCCCAGATTTGATTGTGACAGATTTAATGATGCCTTTGGTTTCTGGTTTGGATTTGATCAAGATGCTCCGAGAGGATGAGGAATTGAAAGGAACTCCGGTAATTTTGCTGACGGCTAAAGCTGATGAAGATACTCGAATAGAAGGGGTAGTACGGGGAGCTGATGCTTATTTGTCTAAGCCTTTTAACGATCGAGAATTATTAGCAGAAGTGCGGAATTTGATCGCCCTCAAACAAAATGAACGCCGGGTGCAGCAGTTGAATACTTATTTAACTGAGTCGGTGCTGCGCCGATTTTTGCCACCGGCGATGGTGAAGGCGGCGGCGGCGGGAGATTTGGCGCTGGATTTGCGCCCGGAACCGCGATTAATTACTATTTTGTTTAGCGATATTGTCGGTTTTACTGAAATGGCAAATACGCTGAGATCGCGCCGGGTGGCTGAGTTGTTGAATGAATATTTGGCCGCGATGACAAAGGCGATTTTTGACAGTGGCGGCACGGTGGACAAGTTTGTCGGAGATGCGGTAATGGCAATATTTGGAGCTCCTGAAGAACTGAGTCCCAACGAGCAAGTGCGCCGTGCTGTGGCCTCTGCAAAGCAAATGCTGCTATCCCTGAAGGAGCTTAACAAGGGCTGGATTGAGCAGGGAATCGTTGGGGAGAATGGCGTGCCTCCGGTGCGGTTTCGCTGTGGTATTCATCAGGGTACTGCTGTGGTGGGGATGTTTGGCGGACCGGAGCGATCGGACTATACTGCGATCGGGCCGAGCGTGAATATTGCGGCCCGCTTGCAAGAGGTTGCGGAACCGAATACTGTACTGATTTCGGCGGCAGTTGCAGATTATGTTGAGGAGGATCGAATTGTTAAATATAAGTCGCTGCAACTGAAGGGAATTGATGAAACAGTATTGACTTTTGTACTTAATTGTGATTAGTTATT
>DMYK01000096.1:1093-9493 GCA_003483675.1 Microcoleaceae cyanobacterium UBA11344 | reverse complement strand
ACAAATCACCGCTACTGACTCAACTCGTTTCCGCATCTCGGTAACGGCATCAACAGAATATTTTTGAGCGTAGTATGTTTCGCTTCCACCTTTGGCTAAACGCTCAAAGGCTTCTGCGTAATCGCCGGCATACTGAACTATTACTAAGTGCATTTTGCTTAACTTTTGCTCTAAAATGTTTAATCGGACTTACGGTGCAAAATATTTGTATCAGATTGATTTTGACGGTTTTATTCACCGCCAGTCAAGCGCTGTTACTGTTATTTTGCTTCAGTCCTATTATCAAGAGTTTGGGTAAGATACGGGTGAGTCGAATGCCCCCGCATTCGTTTTACGTCGGGGGTTTTCGGCTTTTTTTATGGATTTTTTCGCTGGTGTTGGAATTAAGGTGTTTGAATTAGTCAAGACTCGGTAAGCAGAAATACTCTCCCCTGCAATTTGAGTTCCGAAGTTACGCACTCACGATCGGTACGCCTCTAATCGTTTAAAAACTCGACATTGGTGGACAAAGAGGCATAACTGTAACCATCAAAGCGGTGAACCGCGCGGCAGTGCTTCCAACGAATACTCTGCAAGCGCACATGAGCCACAGTCAAATCAAATGCACCGGATTTTCTGACGGTGACTTTACCAACGTGAGTACCAGCGTGTTTCCCAGTAGGAACAATAGCTTTAACCATGTCGCCCGTTTGAAAACCAAAGTAATTTTTCTGTCGCTCACGTTTGATTAGCTTACCTTCCTTACCACGCTTAGGAAAGCCAAATTTGTCAACTTGACACATTTGACGATTTCCATAACCAACAGCCCTTATTGACAGCGGCACTACCCCTGAAACTTTTAGTTTGAGGGGTGTAGATGCCCCAACACAGGCAGCATCCAGCCAGTGAGTTTTAGGTAGGTTTTGACGACATCGGTTAAACTTTGTCCGCCCACCAGTCCCAACTTCCACGGATAATCCAGTCTCTTTGAGTCGATTAAATAATGCCCAACGGGTAGAATTAACGGCAGCAGTGTCGGCTTTCTGTTGTTTTACTTGTCTCAGAATTCGCTGTAACAAGTCAGGTTTTTGGGCTAAAAATTCTCTGAGAGCTTGACGGCCTTTTTTTGGGTGGCAATTCCTACAAGCAATGCCTAAATTACTAATTCTATTTGAACCACCTTTAGACTTGGGTAAAAGATGCTCAATCTCCAAACGAGTATCTTTAGCCCCACAGTACATACAGGTATGATTGAATTTGAAAAGCATAAATTCTCGCACTTCGTAACCAGCTAACTCACCTTGTTGGTATGCGACTCCACTGATGTCTGGATTCTCCATGAGTTGAGTATCAAACTTGACTAATTCCTGAGAAATATCAGAAATCAACGCTAGCTTTTGTAACCTACGAACCCAAGTTACGGTATTCTCAACTCGGCTTTGCAGACTGGGTGGGAGCCACCCTGTAGGGCGTTTCCGGTTATCAAAGCGTGGTTGACGATACCGAGTTTTTCGATGGCGTCTTCCTCTTCTTAACTGGCGGCGTTTGGTTAAAGCATCGCGAATTTGAAAGCCTCTATGTTCTAGTTCGGCGGCCCAAACTACTTCTCCTGTTGCATCATCTACCAGTGCTAAGCCAGTAAATTTAGCACCAGGATCTATTTTTAATCGCAAGGGTGCAATTTGGGGATTTGGTAGAACATCTTTCAGGATGATGGTGAACGGGTAACGTTTCCAGACAGCGGCTTTGCCCTCTTGAAGCAGCATCCTGGCTCGGCCTGGATGGATAGGATTTAGAGGATTTTTGTTGGTGTCTACAACGAATATTTTGCTCATATTGAGCCTCCGAATAATCGGGTGATTTTTGCCTTGGTAATGTTAAGAGGGCTTGTCATGCTAGCAGCACTTCCTTAGCGAAATAAAGATGTTTAACTGGTAGTGACAGAGCAAGGAGCTGGCAAGCACTCACAGGGTGTGATAGAGAGTCGATGGCGGGGTGTCCCCCACCACCTCTCCTACAAAACCGTGCTTGCGACTTTCACCGCACACGGCTCCTGAGAGGTGTAATCCTTGTTATGGATACAGTATTTCTACCGCTTGACAAATTTCCTTTCACCCCTACATCCCACTATCAGATTTCTCTGTAGCATTAGGCTTTTTGAGGGCTAAGTAGTCTTTGTCTTTTACATCTCCCGGTTGCTGTCTGCATATCTCTGCTATTATGGCAAAGCATTGGCTTCTGCAACCATCCTTCACACTCACTGCTTACGGCTAGCAACCTACTTAATTGTTTAAGGGCTGTGAGTGTTTTACTTCGTTCCGAATACACATTGTTAGAGTTTTTAGTGTGATGCTATCCACCGGGTTTCTGGGCAGTGCTTATAGGTCGAGTAACGAATCGCCTATGCCCTATCCTTGCCTTTTGGCTTGGTCTTAATCATTTCTGATTCAGCCGTTAGACCATCTAAGATTACGATGGTTCAGACACATCTTTGCTTTCGCTACACATGAACTCTTGCTCGACAGCTACCTCATTCGGCTAGAAGTCTTTCTGCCTTTTATCCCCGCTTTATCCTATTGGTTGCTACCCAACAAAATAGGGGATATGCTTTTACCGCTGCACTTGCGGACTAGGACTAAGGACTTTGAATCCAGCACCTAGATATGTATTCAGTTATACTAACCAGTTGGTTAGGCTAACCTTCCCTGAGTATTGTTACCCATTTGGGTTAAACGAATCGCACCGTGACCTTCTTAACGTAGTCTGTGGTTAGACTTAACCGGGCTATCTCTACCAAGGATTTACAGCAGTTCCCGCTGTTATGAAACACGGTAGGGACACTCCAAGAGCCGTGTCCCTACGAGGATTGAACGATAAGTGGGTGTACCTATAACAGCGGTTTTCGCTGTATCTGGATTGTCCAGGTTTGTCCAGTGGTTCGCGGATAGCATCTTGAAGGGGATTCGGCGGAATTTGACGGTAAAATTGACAAACCGTTACAGGTTCTGGTCTGGCTGCACTCAGTAAGCCAAAGTTTCTAAAGTTTCCCGCAGATAGGAGCGAACCTGCTGGTCGATGCTGACCGGAGCCTGCTGACTCTCAAAATTGAGTTCTAGCTGCCAGCGTTGAAATCCAGAACTTGCGCCGAGCGCTTTTTTGAGACTGGCCCAGATTTGAGAATCTTCCTTAAGATCGATCGGCTCTGTGGCTTGAGGTTCTGGTGCGATCGTTCGTGAATTCGCCATATTTTTATACCTCTGTTTTAATCCCCTGTGAGGATTTAAATCTTACCTTGACAATTCCCATTATATATTCTCCTCTCCAAATAGCCAATAAAAAATACAAATAACCTCGCATTGAAAATTTGATATTAAAGATTTATCATCTCAATTACTACTTGCGGAATAGGTATTAATTCTTCAGCACAATTCCCTCAAATACGCAGTATCTTGCAATACAATTTCCCCTTCTACCTTCCGTCTTCTGTGCTCTCGCCGGCAAAATTCGGCAAAATTCGATCGACTTGCCAGCCTGCGATCGTAAAATCCCGCCCAATTTTTTCTAAAACATCAGGCTGTATCGCTGCAAATTCTGATTCCGGCATCAGCAAAACAGCCATGACACTCACAGGCACCTGCAAGAACAAATTGCTAGCGAGAAAAGCTAAAGCAGCCAAAAACAAACCAGCGAATCGCCATTGAGGAGGAAACGGAGCCACTCCAGCAGCGAGGGGAGCAAATCGGTATAGTTGCCACAAAATTACTGCCAGCAAAACAGCGACCAAAATAGCTAATCCCTTATTTAAGCGAGATTTAAACCCAGCAAGAATCCGCTGCTGTGCATTCGTTAAATTCTGGGGTTTCACCGCCACCACTAAAATACTAAAAATGTAAAAAGGGCGAAACCACTGCATCCACAGCACAGGGGCAATACCGATCGCCCCAACTAAAAATAGTTCTACCCACACAGGGAGTAGCGGAGAACCCACTGCCAGTCCCAGCAAGCACAGTCCCAGGAAAATCGGCAGTGCCGCCACCCCAGCCAGGTGAATCCACAAAAAAGGTTCAGACCAAAAATAACGCACTTTAAATAGTTTTGAGTTTTGAGTGAGCGAGTCAGGGAGGGAGCGAATTTTAAGTGATGAGTTATGAGTTTTGAATTTTCAGTTGGAAATTTTGAGTTAAAAAAAGTTGCGAGTGATGAGGTTTGCAGTATTGAGAGAAGAGAGTAGTTACCAGATCGCGGCAATTTAGTTCCGAAACTCAAAACTTCTCTTCCAACTCATGGGCGGGCACTCACAGGCACCGCCCCTACAACTCATCACTAGCAACTATTGAGATAGAGTCCGGCGTTTAGTCACCATCCGGTAGGCTTCAATCAGGTCGCCTTGGGCCCAGTCGCTAAAGCCACTCAAGGAAATACCGCATTCGTAGCCAGCATTGACTTCCTTGGCATCTTCCTTCATCCGTTTCAGGGAGTCTAGGATACCTTCGTAAATGACATTGTTGCCCCGGCGCACCCGCACCTTGCAGTTACGGATGACTTTGCCAGAGAGTACCATACATCCAGCCACAGCCCCACGACCGATCGCGAAGACAGCGCGCACTTCCACGCTTCCCAGAGGTTCTTCCACCAGTTCAGGTTCCAGCAGGCCTTCCATCGCCCCTTGAATGTCATCCAAGAGGTTGTAGATGATGCTGTATTCCCGCACGTCTACGCCGGCTTGGTCGGCCGCTTGGCGAGCGCCGGTGGCGAGAGTAGTATTGAACCCGATAATCACGGCATTGCTAGCCGCGGCGAGGTCAATGTCGGTTTCTGTGACTTCCCCAGGAGCAGATAGCAGCAGTCGGAGTTGAACTTCTTTTTGAGGAAGTTGAGTCAGAGCGCCGACAATTGCTTCGAGGGAGCCTTGGACATCTGCCTTCAAGATCAAGTTGAGTTCCTTGAGAACACCTTCCTTAGCTTGTTGAGAGAAGCCGCTGAGGCTGATCCGGCCGCCTTGCAGCAGACGGGAATCTCGTTGGGATGTAGCTCTTCCAGAGGCGATCGCCGCAGCCTCTTTTTCGTTCGCGAAGACATCGAACTCGTCTCCAGCGCGAGGTACTTCCCGCAGCCCCAGCACTTCCACCGCAAAGGATGGAGTTGCTTGCTCGACGCGAGCGCCCCGGTCATCGATCATAGCCCGCACCTTACCCAAAGCCGAACCTGCGACCACAATATCGCCCACTCGCAGAGTGCCATTTTGCACCAGCAGAGTTGCCACAGGCCCCCTTGCCTTATCGAGGTTAGCTTCAATCACCGTACCCTTAGCCGCTCGGTTCGGGTTGGCGTTGAGGTTTTCCATTTCCGCGACGGTCAAGATCATTTCCAACAGCGTATCGAGGTTTTCGCCTCGGATAGCGCTGACAGGAACCATCGTGACATCGCCGCCCCAGTCATCTGCAACCAAGCCGTACTCTGTCAGCTCTTGCTTCACCCGTTCCGGCTGAGCGCCCTCCTTGTCAATTTTATTGATCGCCACAACAATTGGCACTTTAGCCGCTTTCGCGTGGCTGATAGCTTCAATTGTCTGGGGTCGCACACCGTCATCGGCCGCCACCACCAAGATGGCGATGTCTGTCACCCGCGTTCCGCGAGCCCGCATCGCTGTAAAGGCTTCGTGACCTGGAGTATCCAAAAATACGACCTGCTGGCTCTTGCCTTCGTGTACCACATCCACATGGTAAGCACCGATGTGCTGGGTAATGCCCCCAGCTTCTCCTTGAGCCACCTTGGTTTTGCGGATCGAGTCGAGCAAGGTAGTTTTGCCGTGATCCACATGACCCATAATCGTTACTACTGGCGGACGGCGCTGGAGGTATTCCATATCTGTTGCGTCCAGCATCTCGATCACTTTGAGCGCTGGGGCTACTTTTTCTGGGGTTTCTACCTCTATGCCCATTTCTTCAGCTACCATTCTCACCGCTGCAATGTCCAGGGTTTCGGTAATGTTAACCGCAATGCCTTTAGAGAACAGCCGCTTGATAATTTCGGTTTCGGGAACAGCCAGAGTACCAGCCAGTTCCTGAACGGTCATCGGCCTGCTGAGGATCAGTGTTTCTGGACGTTCTACCTTAGCTTCGGCTGTTTTGCCACGGCTACCACGTCCGCCGGTCGAACCAGACGAGCTTTTATCGTGAGAAGGGCCCGGTCTCTTATTTTTGCCACTGCTTCCGGGTGCGCCCGGAGTTGGTGTTGATTTGGGTGCTGCTTGTGACTTCGCCTTAGCAGGGCGGGCTAGGGACAGGCTGACCATTACTGGTGCTGGCATATCCAAGCCATTTTCTAGGTCATCGTCGTCTTCGTCTATGGGTTTTAGTCGAGAACGCTTGACTTTGCCAGCCTTGGCAGCTTTGGCAGCATCTGAGTTTTCTTCGTCATCTTCTTCCCAAATGACCTGAGTCTTTTTGGCAGGACGAGGGAGGGAGGGCCTTTCGAGGAGAGTAATCCCCAGCAACGGCGTATTATCTTCTTCATTATCGTCACTGTCATCCCCTGCCGCTCCGGTGTCACCACCGCGGCTACGCAGCCCGGTGGCTGACGTTGCCGGGGCAAGGCTCCGCCGTGGGCCGCCACCTGGTTGGGGTCGATCGGCAAGTTGAGTTTTGACTGGGCCAAGGGCGCCTTCCCGGCGCGGTCTTTGCGCGCGAGATTCGGTACCACCGGGCGCGGGTCTGCTGGGGCGACTGGGTTTAGCAGGCGCTTCCAGATTTTCTGCCTGTTCTGATTGCTCTTGCTCGGTTTTGGCAAGTTTCAGTACGGGCTTGTTTCCCTGACTCAGTTGGGTGCGGTTAGCCGACTCTCCGGCGGGTCTGACTGGCGGCGAGGTGAGTCTTGCTGACGGCCCGGGAGGGGCGATCGCCATGCGCTCTTTTCGTTCAGCTTTTTCCGGCGAAGGTTGGGGTACGATCGATACTGCCGCCTGGGTGTCTGTTTCTAAGGCGATCGCACCTACTGTTTCGGAAACTGTTTCTGACACAGTTTCTGACTCAGCCGTTGCTGAGGGAACAGTAGGCTTCGACAGTACGGGTCGATTGATATTTGGTTTAGCCGGAGGCTGGAGCTGTTGAGCGACGGGTGATTTGGGAGGAGTGGCGACAGTTGCCTGCGGTTTTTTTCTCTCCTCGTTCCCTGACTGCTGGGAGTTTGCACCAGCCTGGGGTCGTACTTTTGGACTGCGTATTTCTAAAATTTGCTGCTTTTTTTGTTGATCGTTAGGATGAGGGCCAGATTCTCTAGATGGCGCTGCTGCTCTTTCGGGGGGAGCTGGCTTGCCGGGGGAAGAGTGGCTGGCGACGTATTTTTCCGCCGTTTTGCGAATGCGTTCTGCTTCGGATTCTGTAATTGTGCTGCTGTGGCTCTTGACTGAAATATTGAGCCGCTCGCACACTGCCAAGATGTCTTTATTATCCAAATTTAGTTCCCGTGATAAATCGTAAATTCTTACTTTGCCGTTGTTCATCCACTCTGCCCTCTGTTATGCCAACCAGTTTTTACATTTTGATTTTTTGTTCCAATGACGACATCATTCGCTGTTTAGATTCAGTGTCAGGAATCGGGGTTTTGGTACTTGCTCAGCAGTTTTATCTAGAAGATACAACTTGCTGAAGTCTGTGGTCGGAGAATTCTCAAGTCTTTTTGGGAACTTAGAAATTAGAAGTCTGAGTTTTGGCTAAAGCCACTCTCTCAAGCTTCAAAGTTCGCCTTTCCACTTTGAGGATACCTCTGCTAGTACCCTACCCTGATCTAATCTGACACAAATCTTTCCAGACTGGTGGGCAGATTTAGTGATAGCCCTACTGGTAATTACTGGTAGGGCTGCTTTGAGGGTTTGTACAGTTTACACCGAACTCTTGTCAGCTTAAAGCTCCTTGCAAACACTGTCTGATGTGGCTAAACGCTGCCAAAGTGTTTGGTACTGTTCGTCAGACACAGGCGCTTTGAGCGATCGCCCAAGGCGATTTTTTTTCTGAGCTGCTTTGAGGCATTCTGCTTGCGGACAAAGGTAAGCTGAACGACCCATGCCAATATCTAATTGTACCTGATGAGAAGGATAGACTCTGACTACTCGCCAAAAAGCTTCTTTGAGAGCTATTTTGCGACAACTGGCACAGCATCGGTAGTTCGGTTTCATCACTTGAGAGGGGGAGAGGGGGAATAGTGGGTGAGATCGCACAATTGGAGGAGAGTGGGGGAGTGTAGGAATGGGGGAGAAGTCCTCCTAGTCTCCCCCTGGGGCAAGTCTTGTAAATGTCACAGGTTTTTAGATCGGGGCTGCTGTTCCGTCCATTGCTGTGGCTTCTGAAGCCTCAAATTCGGCGGTTTCTCTGTCTCCCTCAAATTCGGCGGCTTCCTCCTTTGCGGCTGCTAGTTCCTCAAGCC
>DMYK01000096.1:0-1083 GCA_003483675.1 Microcoleaceae cyanobacterium UBA11344 | reverse complement strand
TCTTTGATATCGATTTTCCAACCAGTCAGGCGGGCTGCGAGGCGGACGTTTTGACCTTCTTTGCCAATGGCGAGACTAAGTTGGTCTTCAGCGACCAAAATGTGAGCCCGTCTGCCTTCTGGGGCAACTAAACGCACTTCGTCTACTCTAGCTGGACTCAGAGCGTTAGCAATATAGGTTGCTGGGTCTGGAGACCAGCGGATCACGTCGATTTTTTCTCCGCGCAATTCGTTGACTACTACCTGAATCCGCGATCCCCGCGCTCCGATGCAGGCTCCTACGGGGTCTACGTCGCGATCGAGAGTATCAACAGCTATTTTAGTCCGGGGGCCGACATGGCGGGAAGGAGGATTTGCCTCTCTAGCTACGGCAACGATTCTCACCACTCCGTCTTCTATTTCGGGGACTTCATTCGCAAACAGGTAAACCACCAAACCTGCATCGGCTCTAGAGACGAGTAACTGCGGCCCTCTAGTAGAGCCTTCGCCTACTTGTTTGAGGTAGACCTTAAATGTAGCGTTGGCGCGGTAATTGTCATTGGGCAACTGTTCACGTTTGGGGAGTTCGGCATCTACTTCTGGCTGACCGAAACTGCTGGTGACTGCTAAAATTACCGACTGCCTCTCAAACCTGAGAACTCTTGCTTGAAGAACAGTTTCTTCTAAATCTTTGAATTCTTCTTGAATCATTTTGCGCTGTTGGTCGCGCAGTTTTTGAGCCAGCACTTGTTTAGTCTGGATGGCCGCCATCCGACCAAATTCTTTTTGATTGGGTGTTACATCTACGAGAACGATGCTACCCGGTTGAGCTTCGGTGGCTACTTCCTGCACTTCGGAGAGTGCGATCTCGTGATCGGGATTGTTAACTTCTTCAACAATAGTTTTGTTGGCTAAAACGCGGAAACCTTCTTGTTCTGCGTCGAGTTCTACATCAAAATTGTCGAAGTATTCTTCGCTGAAGTGGTCGAGTTTTTGGGTACGGCGGTAGCGTTCGTATCCTTTGAGCAGGGCTTCTCGCAAGGCATCTTGGACGGCGTGTCTGGGTAAATTCCGCTCTTTGCTAATGCCTTCGACCATTTCTTTT
>DMYK01000034.1 GCA_003483675.1 Microcoleaceae cyanobacterium UBA11344 | reverse complement strand
CTCAATGACGCTTGACAAAGAAGTTGAAGGATGCTGCAAAACTACAGGTGTTTGCTGTTGGCTACCACAAGCTTGCATCAAAGCGGAACTAACTGTTTTTGCCATTTTTGACCAGGAGAACTTTTTAGCTTGTTCCAAACCCGCAGAAATGAATGATTGGCGAATATCAGGCTTTTGAACTTCAATTAGTGCCTTTTTCAATTCTTCAACATCCTCTGATTTCACATACAAAGCTGCTTGACCTGCTACTTCAGGAATTGAGCTATTTTTACAGGCAATCACTGGACATCCGCAGGCGATAGCTT
Organism: Microcoleaceae cyanobacterium UBA11344; assembly: GCA_003483675.1. Classification (GTDB taxonomy): domain Bacteria; phylum Cyanobacteriota; class Cyanobacteriia; order Cyanobacteriales; family Microcoleaceae; genus Microcoleus. Next base: position 8,007 of record DMYK01000034.1, on the reverse strand, counting down.
CCAGTATTGGCAATCCAAAACCTTCATATTTTGATGTTTGAACCAATGCTATAGCACCGGAATAAGCGCTTTGCAACTCGTTGTCGCTCAGTTTGAGCAGGTGAACGGTGATGTCAGAAGTGTAGGCTTTTAACTCTGTTTCTAATACTGAGTTGCCGCCTACGCAGACAATTTCAAAGTCATGTTTACTGTCTAATTGAGAAAATGTCTTGAAGAACAAGAGGGCATTTTTATAACCGTTAAATCCGACGCGATCGCCAACCCACAGAAAGTACGGTTTTGAGATGCCGTATTTGGTTTTAAATTGATTAACTTCTACAAATGTTAAGGGTGAAAATGCTTTGTCAATTCCACAATGAGCTACTGTCACGGACTCTGGAGAAATCTCAGGAAAGCATTTTACTAAATCGCGGGCTGTCTTTTCTGAAATGGCTATATATGCAGAAGCATGACGAATACCATGATGTTTTTCTATCCACATTTGGTTAGCTAGATTGGCTCCCATGACTTCTGGAATCATGTCATAAGCCATGAATACAGAGGGTGTCGATCGCGGTGTGGTGTAGTAAGTGGAAATAAACAAATCAGCTTCTTCTTCATCGCATATTTGCTGCAACATTTCGCGATCGCCATCAGTATTGTTATAGTCATAAGCGGGCATCTGCCGATACTTAATACCAGGAATTTTGGGCGCAGTTCCATTGCGATCTAGCACTAAGATTTGCTGGCTGAAACTCTGACTTGCCCATTCTTTAATTAATGAACGCCAGACGCGGGTAATTCCCGAGTTGTGAATCTGAAACATTACGCCGTCAATGATAATTTTTGGCACTTGCTTTTGAATTTCTGAAGTTGGCTGTTGCTCAGATTCGCTCGACAGGAAGACAGCCGGAAGCAAGCTAATTACTTTTGAGGAAGTGCTGCATTTCAATCCTTCTCGAATTTGTGCGATCGCTGAATTTTCCTCTCCTTTAGCAATCATGGAATGCGCCATTTTCAAAGCTTCGATCGCATAATGTTCTTTCGACTGATTAGACAATTCCTCAGCCAGCGTTTTAGGCAGGTACAATTTGGAAATTTCTATCGCCTTTCGAGCCTCTGCAATATTCTCGCCCAATTGAAACAAGCGAGATGTCCATGATGAAGAATTCATCCGCGTACAAGCAAACATTTGAGGCTCATACCACATCGGATAATGCACCGCAATTCGCTTCCACATTTCCCAATCAGCAGCAGCACCAGCCTGCGGACAAAATCCACCCAATTCTTCATACACCCTGCGCTTCACTACCATAGAAGCCGCTGCAATCCAAGAATACACGGCAATTTTTTTGAGCCAGTCAGTTAAAATGCCAGGAGTTTCCCTTTCCAAAGGTGATAACCATAAAGGCGCATTTTCTTCATTAACATGGAGACAGCGACAGAAAGCAGCACCAATTGTTAATTGTTTTTCTATCGAGTTCCGAAGGCTGCTATAAAATCCAGGCTTGACAAAATCATCATCATGTAAAATATGAATCCATTGACCGCGAGCCTGCTGAATGCAAATATTAAAAATCGCAGTTTGACCGACATTAGTTTCAGAATGCCGATAAAATTTGATGCGATCGCCACCCACTTTTTTGATAATTGCTGCTATCTCATCTTGAACTGACTGACTCGGATGATCGTTGACAACTTCAATCTGCATTTCTTCGAGAAATGGAGCTTGTTCGATAACGCTCTTCAGCGTTTGTTCGAGATAATTTTCCTTCAGATTATAGGTCGGAATCATCACCGACCAAAAAGGTCTTTCATTGCTTGCTGAAAGAGGCAATATTGTCGGAAATTCAACTTCTGAAAATACTTTCATAATCTGTTTTTTAGGTGGTGAAGCTAAGTTGCTTGAATTCGATTTATCTGAAATCAACCCTTGTAGTAAGTTCGTATAACTTTCATCAGCAATTAACCTACTTTGAGGTAAGTCTATTTTGGGTATTAACTCAGTTTTTACAAAAGTTTTTAGCTGTTCATGCCAGCCGTATCGCTCTGCGGTATATAATAGCGATCGCGCCGCTTTAAGATAATCCCCATTTTGCAATAGAGCCTGACGAACCAAGGTAAAATAGAAGTCAAAATTTAGCGGAATTTGTTGATTAAATCGGCGTCGTGCTTCGGAAAATCCTTGAATCAGAGCAGTGTAAGCACATTCAACTACCTGTTCAATTGGGCAATCCGTCATTTCTAAAACTTGCTCTGACGACTGTTGCCAATATTCAAGATCGTGCGCGATCGAAGCATATACTGATGTAGATGTCAGCAACAACTGAATCATCGGTAACGGTTTGGCCCAGTCTGTTAATACTATCTGCGTTACACCACTCGAACAGCCAATTAAAAGAGAGCAATACTTAGTTAATTCCGCATTTTCTCGTAGCGTCAACACACTACCATCAATAATTCGTGTATCTGCTGTGGTAATTTTAACGTGAGATGACAGAATTATGCTGCAATCCGGTAAGCGAGACAGCAGTCCTTGAGCAACAGACAAAGCATATTCTGGCTTAACAAAAGACTGACTGCTACTGCCCGTGTACTCAAATAAAATAACATGGCTGCGTTTCAGCAAATTGTGCTGTTCAGCAAAATTTCTGACTCTTTCAATCTCATCATTTCGGAGGCGCAGAATATTCTGAATCGGAACCGTAATCGGCTTTGGATATCCTCGAAAAAGAGAGCCTTTAGTGGTTCCATCATAATTTTGATAATTGTTCGGGCTTACCTGCGTCAAAAATACTTCATCAAATTCACCGCGACTGAGACGCGCCTGCACCTCTTTTTCCAGCCCATACCAAGCAGCCACAATTTCCTGCCAATTCCTAGCAGGAACTTCCCAAATTTCATCAACAAATGGATTACCTTCAATCATACTTCGACACATTGATGAAATTGCCCAAGTCAAATGACAATTCGGATAATCATGCTTGATTTGTCGAGCTAAAACAGTGGCATGAAGACAATCCCCATTTAAGCCAAGTTGTCCCAACAAAATTCGCTTGCCGCAATTATTTTTCGGCAAATCAGCAGTGAAAAAACCTGACCAAGAACGTTCTGTTTGCAAACGCAGTATCTCAGCTTCAAGAAATTTCGCACTTCCCTCCATCACCACAACTTGGTCAATGTCAGGATTATTTTGCAGCAACATCTCACCTTCCCCAGTAGTGAACCATGTAATTATGCAGTTTGGTTCGCTATTTTTCAACTCTTGGGCTGTTTTCAGATAGTGCGAAATTTCCTTGACTTTGAAAACAGCAAAACCATAATGTTTGTGGATAGTTGAGTAAGGGTAAATCGCTGGCTGAGATAATTTTTTCATGCTTCAAATACCTAAAGTTAGAGTGTCATTTTATCGGGTTTCAATCATCATAGCTGCGAGTTGCCGCAGGTCAATTTTGGGTTGCCAATCTAGGCTGTGCATTAGCGCCGGATTGGATACTAATCGCTTATATTCAGTCTGAAAGTTTTCAACCTGTTCTACATAGCGCGTCCAATCCAAACCGAGGTCCGAAAAGCAGACTTCTATCCAATCTTTTATAGAATGAGTTTTGCCGGAACCGATGACAGCTTCAAAAACATTTTCCTGTTCTACCAGCGTCATAATTCCCTCTGCTACATCACCCGCAAATGTCCATTCTTTCTCTACATTAACATCGCCAATTTGCAGTTTTTCCTCAGAGCCCTGAACAATGCGCTTAGCGGCGAGTACAATTTTCTGGCTGACATGATTTGGCTTTCTGAGAGGGCTTTCATGATGGAATAAATATCCAACATAAGCGTTGATGCCAAGGCTTCTGTAATAGCGGGCAGCATAAACTGATTGGATTCGAGCGATCGCATAAGCACTACTTGCTTCAAAAGCAGTATCCTCAGAAATAGGATTGCCATCATTATAGAATTGAACGCCGCTACCTGTAATAAAAACTTTAGAATTGGCGCTGTGCTTGTAAACCGCTTCTAAAATATTTAGTGTACCTGTCGAAATTGCTGCATGATTTTCAAACAGCGCGTCGTGTCGCGTCGTTGATTTAGCAGCTAAATGAAATACATAAGTTGGTTTGTGTTCTTTGATGAACCGTTCAACTTGTTCATAGTTAGATACATCAGCGTGTATCCAATCTCCAGAACGTGATAAACCTATAGGTTTAATTCCTTTAGCTTTGCACAATTCATTGAGATAGTATCCATCTTGTCCGTTAGCACCAAAAATAAGAGCGTTCACAGTTTATTTTTCTGAAAAACAAAGGTGGCAAATGTATAACGACATCCTTCATAGATAAAATCGGGTTTCGGACAATCCCACTGCGGAACGTCAGGGAGAACGCAATTTTTCAATAAAGGAAGCAGTCGTTGCTTGAAGTCTTTCTGAGTGTAAAGACGAAAGTCTACGCCCGGAATGCGATCGCCCGGTTTATACTGGTCATTATAATCGCACGTTAAAATAGCAATACCTCCAGGTGCAAGAAGTTCAGCGATTTGCGTCATAAACAGTTCATCATTTTGAACGTGCTCGATCACAGATGTTGAAAAAATAATATCATAACTGCCCTTGATTGTAGATGGTTTGTGGAAATAAACATTGAGATCGCAGTTGATCGCCGGATCAATTTCTTCTAAGCGGTAGCCTAGTTGCTTTAAAGCAGCAGCAGCACTATCTTCATGGCTACCAACGCATAAAATTTTAGGTTTTACTAATTGGGAGGCAAATTTGTGAACGGTATCCAATATAAAGGCTTGCTGAATATTAGCTTCCGGTATTTTCCGTGCCATCATCTCAGGAACCAGCGCAAATAATTGATCAATCATAGGTTGGTATTGCGATCGCGCGGCATCATCCAAGATGCGATTAAATGATGTTACGTTTGGAATACCAACATCTAAATATTTGTTGCTGTGAGACTTCTGTGGTTTTCCTAATACTCGATCGACTATCTGCTCGTAATCCAAAATGAAATTAGCTTCGCTCCACTCATTGTAAAATGGTACGAGCGGTGCAATACCGTTATTAATAATTTGTTTCAAGCTGGAATCTTCAATACAAATTGAAGGCTTTGCCGAAAGAATATGTCTGAACATATTGCTTTTTGTGATGGCAATAGGTCTCTTGACAGCAAGCGCATGATCGATCGTACTCGATATTCCACGATTATTAAGTCGGTCATAAAAAAATGCGTTTAGCGTATTTTGCGCCAGAAAATCCAGTAATTGTTCTTGACTGAGAAAATCGTGACTTAAACTAAGTTTAATACCAGGCTTGACGATCGACTGCTGACATCGTTGTGCTATAGCAACTGCTTGACTGCCATCAGCATCGCCAAAAGTGGCAAAGGGAATATGCAGCCTAATCAGCGCTTCGTCATACTCTTGCTGTACGGTAGCAATGACTTTCTCAAATCCTTTTCCTTCCAGTCCAAATCCAAAACTACCAATAGTTGGAATCTCTGGTAATTTGTAATTATTCGTGTAGGGAACTATAATTCTTCCCGTTTTAAAGACAATTGGATTCTTAAGCTGTAAAGTCGGATCGGGGCCTATATGGTACTGAAAAAGTGAATTATTTGAGACATCTGATATTCGCTGCGTAACTTCGTGAATAATGCCGATGTGTGGCACGTTGATAGATTGAAGTATGGTCTTATTAACCCAAGGTAATGTCGAGGGATGATAGTTGTAAATAATTGCTGATGGTTTTACCTTGTTGACGATATCCAAAAACTCTTCATAACTTGAACATTCCGCATATACGAAAGAGTATTTAGTTGATTCTTTGAGCGTTTTCGCTATATTCAGACCGTACTCCTGCACGCCACATTGTTTTTCCTTGTGCGAGACAATCAAGATTTTATCCTGCAAGTTCTCATGATCTTTACTTGCTGATGTTGTCTGAAATCTTGACTCCTTCGTAACAATGAGATTTGCTGTTCTAGCTTCTCCTGTAGACAAGCTAATATCTTCCGCAATTTTCCCCAGCCATTTTTTGACTTCTTCATAATTTTTGGCATAAACCACCGGATTTTCCAAATTATCCCAAAGCTTCTCTGCTAAGTCCCAGCCAACAATACAACGAGGTTTATATCGATTAATCTCCGTTTGGCAAGCCGCGTTTACAGCGCTTCCTTTCATCAACAAACCAATACATTTGTCTCCCATTTGCGACAATTGTTTCAGATTCATGCCGCTGCAATCTACAAGATTTGCCGCCTGGGATTTAGGTGGAGCTGAACAGTAAAAATTGAGTTGAGGAAAATCCGATGCTATTTGCTTTAGGTGTTCGTTTAAATAAAAATAGCTTTGATTCGAGAAAACTTCCCCATTTTCTACCAAAATGCTGTTTGCTTTAACTTCTATTTCCTGCTCTGTCTGCCCAAAGAAGTTGATCATGGGGGTGTGAATCGGTATCGGCAGGAGATATTTATGATTAAGCCTATGCTGATACATCTGGCGATTAAAGGCATGAACGTTATTTTGATACGTCATACCGTAGAGTTTCAAAATATCATCAAAAACGCCAAACCACATATTGACAAATATGGCATCATCGGGGCAGTTTGGCGTGGGTTCTGTGCCTTTGTATTCGCAGCCTTGATAGAGCAAGATAGCCAAATCTAAATCCTGCCAAAGATAAGCAGAGACTTCCTCGCACTCCAGGGTAATTTTCACACCAGGAAAACTAATTCTAACCGCCTGAATAACGGCTCTTGTCAAAATCACATCGCCACTGTGAAAACTGTTATGAATGAAGAAATGTGTCATAGCTTTATCCTGTCGTGCGTTGTCTCGTGTCTTGACTTAGTGTTTGATAATTTCCAGGTTAGGCAAAGGGAAAATTAGACCAACACCGCTGTTCAGTGTTTCTTGCTCGCGCTTAAGAAATTCTTCCTTAAAATGCCACGGCAAGACTAAATAATAATCCGGCTTCATTGCCCTTGAATCGGCTTCGCTGACAATAGGAATGTCAGTACCGAGCGTATAAGCGCCATATTTATCTGGGTTTCTTTCCGCCGCTACATCTATAATGCGATTGTCAATTCCGCACCACTGTAAAATTGTATTTCCTTTAGTCGATGCACCGTAAATGTGAATGCTTTTACCTTCCTTTTTCAGCATTTTTAGCAGCGAAACTAACTGCTCTTTATGCACGTTGATCCTGTCTTGAAAATTTTTGTATGGTTTGTCGGTATCCAGCTCCATGTCAAATTCTGCCTGACGTAATAGCTTGATGCGTGTCAAAGCTTCTTGCTTCTTGAAGGCAAAGTTATCAAGATGCGTTGCATAACAGCGAATGCTACCACCATTGATGTCATTGAGTACGGCATCCACTATTTTCAATTCAGCTTGTTTTAGAATATATTCCAGCACAGCTAAACTGTAATATTCCAAGTGTTCGTGACAAATTGTGTCATAAGAATTCATTTTGAGCATGGATGGCATATAGGACATTTCAAAGACCCATAAACCATCAGGAGCCAGCGTTTTTTTGATTTCCTTGCAGAAGCTTACCGGATCTTCAAGATCATAAAACATGGCGATCGATGTAATAATATCAAACTTTTCGCCTTGCAAAACCTTGGTGAGTTCTTCTGAAGGAAAAATGTCTTGAATTGCAGTAATGTCCCCGGTTATTTCTTGAGCGACGTCAGACGGATCGACACCAAACTTGATAAAGTCTTGCGGATAGCACTTTAGTAAAGTGCCGTCATTACAGCCAATATCTAAAACACGAGCATTACTTTTTCCAATCAGCGATGCTGCTTCTTCAGTAATTTCCTGCAAGTGATTTCGCATAGTTTGGTTCGTACCGGAACGATACCAGTATGCAGAATATAAAACTTCCGGCGGCACGGTATGCTCCATTTGCAATAAACCGCAAGCTTTCTCATCTTTGGTGGGATCGCAGCGCACTAGAGAAAGGGCAATTTTTCGGAGGGGCGGTTCTTCTTTGCCTGGTTTGACAAATGAACCTTGCAAATG
>DMYK01000101.1 GCA_003483675.1 Microcoleaceae cyanobacterium UBA11344 | reverse complement strand
CAATAAAATGTGTAATTCCTAATAAAATTCAGCAATCCTGTTGATATTCAAGCGCTAAATCTTCGATGAGTTCCACCATTGCGCGAACCATAGGCATTTTAGTGAGAATTTCGATCCAATACCACTGTCCGTTGGGATTGAGTTCGATAAAATAGAGCGTATCATCATCGTCACGAATGATGTCGAATGCACCAAAATTCAGACCAAACTCGTCGAGCATTTGATGAAGTTTGTTGAGATAGTCGATCGGCAATTTGTCGGGAACGTGAACGAGTTTATCTGGTTCGGTGACGCGCCAATCCAAAGTCACGTCTGCATCATTGGTATGTTGAGCATCAATGCGACAGACAAAATCATGCTTGCCAATTAACGTAACGCGATATTCTGCTTTCTTTTGAATGCGTTTTTGAATGAAAACTGGTGCCAATCGAATGCTTTCTCGAAATGCTTCAAGTGTTTCTACATCAATGGGGCGAGTATAGCAAGCGTACTGCTTTTCATCATGTAAAAAACCAGAGTAGCGCATCGGTTTGACAATGCACTTTCCCTGTTGTGTCACAAAGTTGCAAGCAGCTTCGTAGGAATTGGTGACGAGTGTTGGAGGGATGGTAATTCCTAGCTTGTGAGCAATTGGAATCTGATTGATTCGGTGAGATGGCAATCTAATTTTGTAGTAGTTATTGACCCACCTCGCTTTGGGATATAAGCCAGAGAGAGAGTACATTAAAGATTCTGTTTCTTCTCGACAATACTTGATAGCCCAATCATCATTAACTTCTGGAAAGACTTGATATTCTTCTGGTTTTCGCCACCAAATCACGCCAATATCTTGAACTTCTCTCAAGGAGTCTTCAAAGGACAAAAAACTTTGACTTGGATTGCCAGAAGCTTGCCATTCATAAAAGTATTTGCTTGTTTTAATAAAACTTTCTGAATTCAAGCGAATTGCTCGAATATTTGATTTTTGTAATTCGTTGATAACGACATTTACATGATTATCAGTCTCGGAAGTTACGATCAAAAGGTCGGTCATAGCTAAATCCATTAAAATAAATTTAATAATGAAAGACCTGTAACACAACAAAATACACAGGTCTTTCAAAAAACTAGGGTGCGATCGCACAAGTTCATTAACCAGAAAATTTTCTAGTCGTCCTTCTTCATGGCGCCGTTTCGCATACAGCTGGACTCATCCATAGATTTGATATTAGAAGTCTGTGTGGTGGGATCGTAGCTAAACGTTTCCTTAGCGGTGATACCGTATTTTGGTAAGATGCTCAGGTGCATCATCAAAGGATTTGCTTTTTTGTCGAGAGCGAGTTGGGTAGTCGTCATAACTTAATTTTTATTGAGTGATGGTTTGACACTCACAACAATACAACTTCCACATTGATTTGTCTAGTCGAAAAAAGTCGAATAAAGTCGGATAATTCAGAAATTTTTAAGCGCTATTCAACCGTTTTTGTATTTAAGGCGAAAATAGTCGGATATAGACGGTTATAATTTTATTATTGCGAGGTTGGGAGGAAACCTGATGAACGTTGAGGAAGCATTGGCTTTTGCTGATGAAGTCGTATTTGCCAAAACTGGCAAGCATTTAGATGATATGCAATTTGGCGTGATTGAGGGCGTTTTGAAGCGGCAAAAGTACGGCGATATTGCCCAAGGGCTGAACTGTACTGAGGGTTATGCTAAAGATGTGGGCTACGAGCTATGGGAGTTGTTCTCTGATGCTTTCGGAGAAGAGGTTAATAAATTAAATCTGCGATCGGCACTGATTCGGAAGTCGATGATTATCAACGTTACAGGCGGTATAATTACTGGCCATCATGTTGCTCATAATCATGTAATCGGATCTTTGAATATATGCACATCAAAGGAAGAGTCGCCTGAGTTTTTGCGGGGAAAACAGCGGGCGAAAATTGAGGCAATTGCTCGCTTGCAAGCAGTAGGATTGAGCGATGAGCAAATCGCGCAATGCTTGGATCTGACGCGAGAAGAGATTCGACAAGTCGATTTGACTGAATAAGTATGTCAACTTAATTAAACGTAAAACGCTTTTCTGTTAGATCCCCGACTTCTTTAATAATTCGGGGATCAGGGTGTTCTGTTTTTTGAGGAAATCAGTTATAACAGGACTTACGCATTTCAACATAATTTTGTCATTCGCAAGCGTTGCCTGACCCTTCGTTCTGCAAGTAAACTCCGAATCTCGCTCGTTTCTTCGCGACCCTCAGAATGACAGACACAATAGCTGCGTAAGTCCTGTTATAATTTAAATCAGTCAAGACAGCTTAATTTTCAGCTTATGAATTGTCCCCGGTGCGGCGGAAAATCGTAAAAAATGGCCAGCCCCACACTGGTAAGCAAATTGTTAAATGTTTTGATTGTTCTTGCCAGATAGATTGAGTCGTTGCAGCGCTAGGAGAACGAAAAATCACCATGAGATTCATTAACCCCAAAACCGACTTTGCCTTCAAAAGAATTTTCGGCTCATCCGAAAGCAAACCAATCTTAATCAGCTTTCTCAATGCCATGATTTATGGTGGCAACCCCACCATCACCGACTTAGAAATCATCGATCCGTATTTACCATCCAGAGTCTCTTATCTCAAAGACTCTTACCTGGATGTTAAAGCAAAACTTGCAGGAGGCCAAACTGTAATTATCGAGATGCAAGTGTTAAATGTGGCATCTTTTGCGAAACGAGTTATCTACAATGCTGCGAAAACTTACTCAACTCAACTCGCTCGCGGCGAAGGTTACTTTAAATTAAAACCTGTAATTGCTTTGACAATTACTGATTTTGAAATGTTTGACAATGACCGAGAAGTAATTTCTCACTTTGTCTTCAAGGAGAAAGAGCGTTTATTTGATTATGTCGATCCTGAGATTGAACTGATCTTTATCGAATTGCCGAAATTCAACAAACAATTGGATGAGTTAGAAACTTTGACTGACAAGTGGGTTTATTTTATGAAAAATGCTCCCTGTTTGGAAATAGTGCCGTCAACAATGGAAACAGTCTCGGAAATACAGCAAGCTTTTGCTATTGCTAATGAAACTAACTTGAATCCGCAAGAGTTGGAAGATTTAGAAAAACGCGAGATGTTTATTCAGGATCAGCATGGCGTCTTGCTCAAGGGAATTGAAGAAGGACTCGCGCAAGGAATGCAGCAAGGAATGCAGCAAGGAATGCAGCAAGGAATGAGAGAAAAAGCTCTGGAAATTGCTAGGCAACTTCTCAATGTACTTGACAATCAAACCATCAGTCAAACTACTGGTTTGAGCGTTGAAGATATCGAAAATTTGCGGGTGGAATAAAAGGAAGGGAAAAAGTGCGATCGCTCTGACGGATCGGATTGTGTCCCCTCGACAATGCAGATTTACAATCAGAACTCTACGTCAGAGCGAGTTTTACGAGGACGCAGAGTTCTGATTGCCAACCTATATATAGACGACTCCGCTATCTGTCTAAAGGAAGATGTTATTAAACAGGTAAATTCTTTAGGATTTTATAAAAGTTGGTTTGAAGGGCTAGAAGCTACTCACCCTAACTTTAACTGACCAGTTTCACCATAGAAAAAAACACATCTCATGAAACCAGTCACTCCCAATCAAGTTTTCGCTCAATCCGAAACTACCAAAGCAGAAGAAAAAATTGACTCTTTGGTAGCAGAGGTTAAGCCATCAAGCGAAATAGATTTAGAATTCCTCTACACCAGAGACATTGAATTTCGACAAGAAACAATTTATTTCATTGTAGTCGATCGCTTTTACGATGGCGACCCGGAAAATAACGAAGGCCCAAATCCAGAACTTTACGATCCAGAAGGGAAAGACTGGGGCAAATATTGGGGCGGCGACTTGCAGGGAATAATTGACAAACTCGACTACTTAAAAGACATGGGAATAACAGCACTGTGGCTGACTCCTCTGTTCGAGCAAGTAGAAGCTTTATTTGTGGAACAAGCTGCGATGCATGGCTACTGGACTAAAGACTTTAAGCGACTAAATCCTCGGTTTATTGCGAAAGGTGATAATCCTTCTGTCAACCAAACACAAGAAACCAAAGATACAGTATTTGACAAATTAGTAGATGAGTTGCACCAGCGAAAAATGAAACTCGTCCTCGATATTGTCTGCAACCACAGCAACCCGGATTTTAGTGGTAAAAAAGGAGAACTCTATGACGATGGCGTCAAAATAGCTGATTTTAACGACGATGAAGATAACTGGTATCACCACTACGGCGAAGTGACAAATTGGGAAGATGAATGGCAAGTTCAAAACTGCGAACTTTCCGGTTTGGCGACTTTCAACGAAAATAATACGGCCTACCGCAGTTACATTAAATCAGCAATTAAACAGTGGCTGGATCGAGGTGTTGATGCTTTGCGAGTTGATACTGTCAAGCATATGCCTATCTGGTTTTGGCAGGAATTTACGGCGGATATCTTAACACACAGACCCGATGTTTTCATCTTTGGTGAGTGGATTTACAGCGACCCCAGAAATGACCGTTCTGTCGAATTTGTCAACGAGTCGGGGATGACTATTTTAGATTTCGGTTTGTGTGTGGCAATTAGAGAATCCTTAGCACAGGGTGCTGAAATGGGATTTCAGTTGATCCAAGATGTACTTGATTTGGATCACCGCTACTACGGGGCGACGGAGTTGATTACCTTTATTGATAATCATGATATGCCTCGGTTTCAATCATTGAATCCCGATCGACAAATGCTCAGGTTGGCGATTAATTTAATTCTGACAAGTCGTGGCATTCCGTGCATTTATTATGGTACTGAACAGTATCTGCACGATGATACAGAGGACGGGAATGATCCTTACAACCGCCCGATGATGGAAAAGTGGGATACTGATTCGCCGCTTTACCGAGATCTAGGGTTGCTGTCAGAATTGCGACGGCTGAATCCAGCTATTTCTATGGGGAGTCAGTGGCAAAAATATCTGACTCCTGATGTTTATTGTTACGTGCGCCTCTATCGGGATTCGGTGGTGTTTGTAGCGATGAATCGTGGCAATGCTGTTACTGTTAAATCTGTTGATACTGAGTTGCCAGATGGAGAACATATGGAGGTTTTATCGCGTCGCAAGTTTGAAGTGAAAGAGGGAATGCTGTCTAATTTAGAATTAGGCTCGCAGGAAGTGATGATTTTTAGTCATGTGGGCGATCGAGTTAAGGGGAAAACTATTGTGCGGGCGCAGCTTAATAGCGTGAAGAGTCAGCCTGGGGAAAGAATTGTGGTCATCGGTGATTGTCCTGAATTGGGTAATTGGGATCTTAGCAAGGCTTATCCGCTGGAGTACATCAATACTAATACTTGGTTTGGGGAAATTCCTTTTGATGAAAGTGCGGGTAAGCTGATTGCTTATAAGTATGTGCTGCTGCGGGAAGGATTGTCGCCGCTGCGAGAAAATTTGGTTTGTCG
>DMYK01000097.1 GCA_003483675.1 Microcoleaceae cyanobacterium UBA11344 | reverse complement strand
TTACCGCAATATTTCACCGTTTTGCAGTCGGTTTTGAATGTCGCGGGCGTTGGCACCTTCGTTAAGCCAGAATGCTGCTGCATCAATTTTGTCGGGGTTTCCTAGCAGGAATTTGCAATAGCTTTCTCCCATTGAGTAACATTGGAGTTCTATGCAGCTCAGAGGTTTTTTGACTAGAGAGCCGAAGAAACCGGCGAACAAACCGGCGTAAATATGACAAACGGGTTTGCCCACGTCGCCCAAGGTGCGAGCAACTGCTGAGTCAAACAGGTTGATGAAGATGCAGCCTTGTTTACGATCGCTCATATCCACTTGCCAGCGACCCCAACCTTGAGCTGTGAACGGCCACCACCAAGTTTCTAGCAGAAACATCAGATTTGACTGGCGAATGTTTTGGCCGAATTCGGCACTAAACCATTTTTGAAAAAATTCGGAATCTTGGACTCCCCACTGGCAACCAATAGTATACATGATCACTGAGGAAGCTGGGCCTACTTCTTCTTCTAGTCCCTCCACCAAACCGATAATGAAGTCTTCGCTGGTAAAAATGTTGCGCGACTCATTCCAGTCGTTAATGGTTCCCATCTGGCGATCGAAGACAAAAAAGTCTTGAAACCTATAGTGGGCATGACTTTTAGGATACTTTTGTTTGAGGAGGGAGTCGGTTGGGACGGAGATTTCTTTGTTGGCGGTAGAGAGCATATTTACGTTACTCCTGTTTGGCGTAGTTTGCTGAAATTCAGGTCGGGCAAAGTTTTAGGATAGTCAGGCAGGTACTGTCTTTGCAAATACGAAAACTCTGGCAAGGTACGCACTGAACACTTCCTCCAAGGGGAAGGTACTATTGCTTACCCGCAATTGTTGGTCTTTTGAGCCGATCTACTCCGATCGCCAATTGACTGACCTGTGTATTTAATTTAACCTGATTATTCCCAAGGTACAGGGCTGATTTTTTGACAGCCATCTCAAAAATTCTGGCATTTTACTGTTTTGGTTGGTTGTGACCGAAAGCAATGGGGTCTCTTGCCCCCGGATTCATCCGTCCAGAAATAAAAAACGTAAAAAAACAGAACACCCAGATCCCCGACTTCGCCTTCAATTGTCGGGGAGCGGCATCGCTCGTTTTACGTTTAATTAGGTGGATTTACTGATCCGATCGACCGGAGAACGGTACTGGCCGTGGGGTCGCTCTCAAATCTCAAATCTCAAATCGATCGACTTCTACCTGTGTGGGGTTAACGTTAAGTGGCGATGTGTTATCGTTTTGTGCAAGCTGTTTACTATGTATTTAAGGCGATGAAACATCACGCTTGTATTGCAATAGGCATTAATCAATATCAGTTGCTCCAGCCTTTGAGTTATGCCCAAGAGGATGCAGAGGGACTGTACGCTTTTTTGGTTGACGAGGCGGGTTTTTCGCCAGATGGATGTCTACTGATGACGGATACGAGTCCGTCGCTGTGGGGTCACTCAACTTATCCAAATCGGGAAAATATTCTGAGGTTGACGGAAAGTCTGTGTACCGAACACCTGCAACACGGAGATTTACTCTGGTGTTTTTTTAGTGGCTACGGTGTTAGTTATGAAGGCAAGGATTATTTGATGCCGGTTGACGGTAATCCGGCTGACATTGAGGGTACGGGGATTCCGGTACAGTTGCTGTTGAATACTCTGAAAAATGCTCCTACGGAAACGGTGTTGGTGCTGGTTGACATGAACCGCAGCCAGAGCGTGAAAGCGGGCGAAACTATCGGGGTGGAAACGGCCCAGTTGGCGCGGGATTTGGAAATTCCCACGCTGCTTTCTTGTCGCCCGAATCAAGTTTCGCGGGAAACTTCTGCTCTCCGCCAAGGGTTTTTTACGACGGCGCTTTTGGAGGGGCTGCGATCGGGCCAGTGCATGACGGTTAAGGGTTTAGACCGCTTTTTGAGCGATCGACTGCCTGAGCTGTGCGACCACCATTTGCGTCCCAAACAGGAACCTTTGATGGTGGTGAATCCTCCGGGAAAAGCTCATTTGGTGATTTTGCCGGATGTCTCAGAGGTGCCAACCACTGCGTTGGCGGGACGCAACGGCAATGTGGCGATTGGGGCCGAGACTAATGGGTACGATCGCCCGCAAATGGCCACGGCGACGGCTCAGTTGTTTGCCAAAGAGGAGTTGCCGGCGGCGGCTCGTACCTCTGATGACTCGCCAGCCCAGATGCCGAGTCAGGTATCTGCACCGAATACAGTCCGGCCGACCCTAGGGGGTGAGGTGCGACCGAATTTGCAAAAGCCGGAGGATTTGGAGCCTGTGGGGTCGGACAAGTCATTTTTGCAACAGCTAATTTTGTGGAGCGGAGCTACGGCTCTGGTGCTGTTGTTGGGTGTTTTTCTGACGAACAGGTCAATTTTTGTAGGCCAGCAGGAAGGAAACCCTCCCACGAGGGCCCAGAAGGCGCAGAATCCTCCGCCTCAAAAATCTGCTGGTGCCGGGGGAGCGCAGAACAACCTGCCGATACAATCGGCAGCCACCCAAAGCAAGCAGCAGCCGTCGAGCCAGCAGGTGCGGGCCCAGGCGAAAACTTTGCTCAAGGATGGTTCGGCTTCGAGTTTCAATAAAGCTGTGAAAGTGGCTCGATCGATTCCGGCTACCGATCCGCTTTACCCGCAGGCTCAGCAGGATATTGAGCGCTGGAGTTTGACGATTTTGGATATAGCTAACGGGCGGGCGGCTCGGGGCGATTTCCAGGGGGCGATCGGGGCGGCTAAATTGATGCCTGATGTGAATAAGCCGGCTTACAATCAGTCTCAGGAGGCGATCGCACAGTGGCAGGAGCTATCCAAAGAACAGCAGATCAATGTGGCTCTGCTATCTGCTGCGAAGGCAGAAATTAAGCGGGGCGATGCCTCTTCTTACAGTAAGGCCATCCAGAAAGCTAATCAAATTAAGTCCAATCAGCCGAAGTATGAAGAAGCTCAGCGGTTGATAGGAGAGTGGAGCGAAACTATTTTCAAGATTGCTCAATTACGCAGCTCTCAAGGCAAGCTGAAAGAGGCAGTTCAAGTTGCTTCGCTGGTGCCGTCTGGTACCAAGAGTTATCAACCCGCTCAAAAGGCGATCGCCAATTGGAAAACTAAGCTGTCACCCCAGAACAAGGGTTGATTGATGTAAAGGTTATGAGTTTTGAGTTATGAATTGTGAAGTAATAAAGTTTAAATTGTCACTTATGACTCATAACTCAAAGTTCCAAGCTCAAAGCTTGTAAAGCAATTGGCAAGGCGATGAGCACATTCTTAATGGCGGGAACCATTGCTCAAGAACTGCATTTTACTGAGCGCATAAGTGCATAAGTGCCTTCGGCTATAATTCCCAATTCCCGACTCTAAAAGAGCGGGTTTTTTTATTTTCTGCAACTGGGTTAGTTTTTATTTACCATTGCATTTCCAGCTAATATAGCACTTTTCAATTGGGTGTGTAATGCTCCCAATTCCCCATTCCCTATTCCCAATTCCCCATTCCCAATCTGTTATAAGTTATACAAAATCAGCCCTGGCCTGGCAATTCTAGTCCCTTCGCTATCGCCCCAAGGAATTTGGAAAACAGTTTCACCGCCTATACAGCAAAATGTGGATATTCGCAAGCTGCTCCTGCTGTACAACTTGCCGTTAACATCACGCGCTGGGCCTTCTTTAAGACAAAAAAGGACACAAGCAAGATTTGTAAAGCACTATACAATTGGGCAACAAGAACAGAAAGTTGATGAGTTATGATACCGCGAGGATAACACCTATGTCTTAGGTTATAGTCAAACCCGACTCAGATCGGTGAGTATAAATAAACAGGGTGAGGTGGTAGTGTCCGGGTGCAAAGGGGAGGGACGATCGAAGAGGAATGTTGGGGGTGCGATCGCGATTGACAATCAGGGGGTAAAACCTAGGAAGGTAAGGAGCTGGAGCTCCTGTTGAACTTTTTGAGTTCAAGGGGGTAGCGTTACCACTAATTTCTGCTGTCTTGTTGTATTTGACTCAAATTTGTTACAGTTCTTAACTATATATAATTCTTTCAAGACTGCTAGGATGGTGACACTTTTGCTAGCAAAACAGATAAAGTAAATAAAGTTGCCTAGCTCTAGACGCCATGATCCCCTGGATGGGGAGCTTGACTCCTTTGATTCATACAAAGTGGTTTTAGAGTTACAATTGGAATCAAAGCATCGCTATTTAACTGAGTTCTTTACTTAATTTTACTTTCAGCTATGAACGTGGATTTTATCAAAGCCCAAGTCAGGTTGCTACAGGGTGCAAGTTCATCGGAGCGAGAAACCCTGATTAAAAACATCGGCGTCTGTGCTGGCGTGATCAGACCAGGAGAGTACGTGACTCCGCAGCGGAAGCACGCCATTACCCTCTGGTTACAAACAAATGCTGTGCGACTCCGGCTTCCCCAACTTCCTCTGGATTTGTCGGGACACAAGCCTTAACAGCTAGATAATCAAGGGTTATTCTTGGAGATTGCTTGCATACATTAAGGAGAGTTCCGCCCGAAATTACGCCTGTGAACTAGAAGGGGCCGCCCCCTAGGATCAAGCAGTTCGAGAACATCAGCTTACGATGAGTAGGTTTGAGTAAGTTTCAGAGAACGGATGATCGTCCACAACTATAACGTGGGTTATTTGCTTTTAGATTTGAGATTCACGATTGATCTCATGTTGGATCAATTTTCTATTTGTGGATCGGCTCGAAAATAATCCCTATTCAATAGGTATAAATATTTACAGGGGCAGTGAACTTAACTGCCCCTACTTTTGAACCCTCCTGTGCAACTCCTGCAAGTTACAATTAACGGCTGTACTTGCAAACAGGGTTCTGTTCTACTCTGATTTATGAAAGGGCAACAACAAATCAAGATTTTGTCAACTGTTCCAGGTCGGATGTTTCGCTCCACTTGTAGCCTTGGCAAAATTGAGATATTGCTCTGGCCTAATATTAGAACATTGGTGAGGACTGCTTTTCTAGGGTAAATTCCGAATAAATTTGAGCGATTATTAATATAATAAAACTGAAGGACTTATGACAATTAACTTAATTTTTAACATATTTGTCAACAAAA
>DMYK01000015.1 GCA_003483675.1 Microcoleaceae cyanobacterium UBA11344 | reverse complement strand
ATATCAGCAAACAATACCGTCATATTTTTGGCTTGGTTGTCTCCTAGTTTTACTTCAATAATACTAGGCTTTTCAAGTAAACTTAAAAAATCATGCGGGACAAATCTGCCGTAGGCTGCATTCAACTTGGCAAGGCGAATTTGCGTATTAATTCTCGACAACAATTCCTTTTTGATAAAAGGTTTAGTTACATAGTCATTCGCTTCTAAGTTAAAAGCTTCTACCAAATCGGAGGTTTGATTTTTGGCAGTCAACATCAAAATTGGTAATTCTAAAGGCGAGTATTTTTTGCGAACTTCTCGACACACTTCATAACCAGTCATCTTCGGCATCATTACATCAAGNNGCTTAAATCCCTCTTCAATCAAACTTAATGCTTCCAAGCCATTGCTGGCTTGAGTTATGACATAATTTTCGCTCGAAAGACTGTTAACTAACACCTGAATATTAATGGGCTCATCATCGACGATCAAGATTTTAATTTTGTCAGTTTGCAGTAGTTCTTGATTGGCTGGTGACTGAGAATGTATAATAGGTAATTTGGCTGTAACTTGATGACTGCTAAAATTGCGATCGCCCTCAGCTACAAGTGGATACTTCCCGTTAACTTCTGGTTGACTTTCAGAGACTGGCAAAGTAAAGGTAAATTGAGAACCAACTCCTACAGTTGAAGATACCCGAATTTGACCTCCGTGCAATTCAACTAATTGCTTAGCAACCGCCAAACCTAAACCCGTGCCGCCGAATTCCCTAGCAGTGGAACCGTCAGCTTGTTCAAAGGATTCAAAAATTCGCTCTAATTTGTCTGCGGCGATACCAATGCCGGTGTCTGATACAGTAATGGCTAATTGGGAACTAGGCATTAATGATTTTTCGTTGTCCATTAACAATTCTGCTGAAATTTCAACAGTACCGCTTTCTGTAAATTTAATCGCATTACCGATTAAATTGTAAAGTATTTGTTCCAAACGATTTTCATCGGCTGCTACTGGCGGCAATTCTGGACTAATTGAATTGAGCAACTGCAATTTTTTTGTGCCGACTAATGGCTGAGATAAAGTCAGAATTATGTAGACAATTTCTCTGATTCCGACGGGTTTAATTTGCAGTTCGAGAGTTTTATGTTTGAGTTGGGAAAAATCAAGAATGTCGTTAATTAAAGACGACAGTCTTTTGCCAGACGATGAAATCAAAGCTAAGTTCATATTTGTTTTTTCTGGCAGTTGTCCGGTAGCGCCGTCTATTAAAGATTCTGCAATACCAATAATCCCGTGGAGGGGAGTGCGGAGTTCGTGGGAGGTATTTGCTAAGAATTCGTCTTTGAGTTTGTCCAGCCGCTGCAATTCGCTATTTTTAGTTTCTAAGGCGCTAAAAGATGCTTGTAGTTGTGCCGCCATGCTGTTAAAAGCTTTGGCAAGTACGCCTAATTCGTCGGTTCTATTGAGTTTTACAGTTCGGTCAAATTGTCCTTCAGACAAAGCCGTTGCTGCGTCTTTCAGTTCGAGAATAGGTTTGATAATCCAGCGGGAAGTCAGGATGCCTAAAACTGTTGCCATTCCCAAAGCAGCTATACACAGCAGCACTGTAGTACGGGTATTGGCATCAATTTGTTCCATAAAGTCGGCTTCGGGAACGACGACGACAATCAACCAGTCTAAACCTTTACCGTCTTTAAATGGCAGAACTTTTAAATATTGCTGTTTACCGTTGATTTCAAAATTGATTTTCTCAGTTTTTTTAATGTTGTGCAAGTCTTGAAATTGAGTTGTTAAATATTTAGCTGTTGCTTGAGTTACTGCATCGCTGCTCTCTGTAATTTTAAACAGTTCTTTTTGATTATTTTTGGTACGAAACGGTTTTTCAGGCGAGGAAGTTGCTAATAGTGTGCCATTCCTTTCAACAATAAATGTCTGTCCCGATTTTCCAATTTTGAGGCTATTTAAAAATTGACCTAGATGATCGAGACGCAGGGCAGAAACTAACACTCCTTCTAGCTGTTTTTGGGTGTCGTAAACGGGTTGGAGAGCGCTGATTATTAATGTGGGTTCGAGGAATGAGATATAAACTGAGCTCCAAGTTGGTTTTCCTTCGAGGGCGGCATAGGTGTAGGAAGGGTGTTGGCGGATGTCAAAGTTTTTGACCTGTGCCGCTACTGTAGTGCGATCGCCTGTATCATTAGTATTGTAAGAATAGAAATCGAAGCCAGTTGACGGGCCGGATGCGTTGATCAATAAATTGCCATCTGATGTCTTTTCTCCGGTGCGATATTCTCCATCCTTATTGCCAATTGAGGTAAAATTTATGGAGGGATATAATTGCACTTGTCGCCACAGATATTTTTCCCAAGCTGACAAGTCTTTCATGTTCACAAAACCCAGATTCACAGAATCCAGCTTGCTTTGATTGCTCTGGTGCGGAGTGTCTAAATAAGAGCGGAGGTTCTGTTCGATGCGATTGCTGACTTCACTCATCAATTGACCGGCAAGGTCATTAACGGCTATTTGACTGTTCTTAAATGATAAATATCCCACAATTCCCACGGCGGCAAATACTTGCAGGACGAAGGGAACTATCAGAACAGTCCGCAGGGTAAGTTTTCCAGAAAATTTGGCTGCTAAATGTTTGAGAGATGGAGTTGACATAGTAGTAATTTAGCTTGAAATCATCAGTTTATGTTCAAATCAAAGCTGCACCACTCTTAAGTATTGTAAACTATTTTTAGTAAAGTGATATCTATGATGGCTGACTCTATTGCTGGGCGCTTGGAACAATACACGATCAAACGCCCCCAGGAAGTTTTAATCGTGAAAGCCCAAATTGAGGGCGAATCTGACGAAATTGCAATCTTTAAAGGCTTTTCTAGCTCTTTGGTGCGATCGACTGCTTTCGATCCTGACGTTCCTGTTTTACCTGTGGGAGCAAAGATTGTCAGTATCGATCGAGTAAACAGCCCCTACAATCCAGATAGCCCTCGCTATATTGAGCAAGGGCTATCTTGGGAAACAATGCAGTCTCTATTGTTGGAAGTTGGGGTTTAACAAAACAGTAGGGACACAACAATGTTGTGTCCCTACAGATGCTGAGGTAGGGATACAACATTGTTGTGTCCCACTCCCCTGTCCCTAGGTTGAGGGCTAGAGCGTGCCGCCGGCAGCTTGGAAACGAGCTCTCGCGCGTTTGATTGCTTGCTTAGCTTGAATTTGCTCTTGGAGAGTACCGCTAGCGGCCTTTTCCAAACGAGCTTCTGCTTCGGTGTAGGCAGTGCGAGCAGCTTCTTTGTCAATTGTTTCGCCTTTTTCGGCGCCGTTGACAAGAATAGTAACTTGGTTTGCTTCGATTTCTGCAAAGCCGCCCATCAGAGCAATAGACACCCATTCCTTACCGGGACGGACGCGCATCACTCCCGTATCCAAAGCCGTCAACATCGGAGCGTGACCGGTCAAGATACCCAATTGGCCTGTAGTGCTCGGCAGAATTACTTCTTCAGCATTAGAATCCCAAACAGTTTTGTCTGGGGCAACTACGTGCACAGATAATGTCATAAATTGTCCTTAGTCATTAGTCAGTAGTCAACAGTCAGCAGTCATTAGTAATTAGTCATTAGTCAGCCGTCGGCCATCATCAGTCACTTAGTTGTTAACTGTTAACTTTTAACTGTTAACAACTAATGACCAATGACTAATGACCAATAACCAATGACTAATTACTAAAATTACTTGGCATCAGCCTTCATTTTTTCAGCTTTGGCGATCGCCTCGCTAATGTCGCCCACCAGATAGAACGCTTGTTCCGGTAAATCATCAAGTTCACCACCAAGAATCATCTGGAAGCCCTTAATCGTATCTGCCAGCTTGACATACTTACCGGGGGAACCAGTAAACACTTCAGCCACAAAGAACGGCTGCGATAAGAACCGTTCAATTTTGCGAGCGCGAGACACAGTTAAGCGGTCATCTTCCGACAGCTCATCCAAGCCCAAAATTGCAATAATGTCTTGCAATTCCTTGTAGCGTTGTAGAGTAGACTGCACTTGGCGAGCAACACCGTAGTGTTCTTCGCCAACGACGCTAACTTGCAACATCGTAGACGTAGAATCCAGCGGGTCAACCGCAGGATAAATCCCCTTCGCAGCCAAACCGCGAGAGAGTACAGTTGTAGCGTCCAAGTGAGCAAAAGTCGTAGCCGGCGCGGGGTCAGTCAAGTCATCCGCAGGCACGTAGACAGCCTGAACCGAAGTAATCGAACCTTCGGTAGTCGAAGTAATCCGCTCTTGCAAGTCGCCCATATCCGTACCAAGAGTCGGCTGATATCCCACAGCCGAAGGCATCCGACCCAACAGAGCAGATACCTCAGAACCCGCTTGTACAAAGCGGAAAATATTGTCGATAAATAGGAGAACGTCCTGCTTGCTGACATCGCGGAAGTATTCGGCCATCGCCAGAGCCGACAGGCCCACGCGCATCCGAGCACCTGGTGGCTCGTTCATTTGACCGTAAACCAGAGCAATTTTTGACTTGCTGCGGTCTTCTTCGTTAATAACCCCGGACTCGATCATTTCTTTGTAGAGGTCATTACCTTCGCGGGTGCGCTCGCCCACGCCACCAAACACGGACACGCCGCCGTGAGCTTTGGCGATGTTGTTCACGAGTTCCATCATAATGACGGTTTTGCCAACGCCAGCGCCACCAAACAAACCGATTTTGCCTCCGCGACGGTAGGGGGCCAGGAGGTCGATCACCTTGATTCCAGTTTCAAACACCGAAGGCTTGGTTTCCAATTCGGTGAAAGCCGGAGCGCTGCGGTGGATGGGCATACTTTCGGAAGTAT
>DMYK01000617.1:7111-8307 GCA_003483675.1 Microcoleaceae cyanobacterium UBA11344 | reverse complement strand
TTATTTTGTCGGGTGCGCACTGCGATTTTCAATCTAATAGATTCTGTCCGGTTCGTGTTCTGGCGCTTCACCTTCATCCGTTATTTCCCCCCCCCAAGTTTCCACCGCCGCTTGCGCGATCGTCATGTCGGGCCACGGATTAGACGGGGAGTACAACATGAAAAACGGCTCACTGATTGTCGCTGTCCGTATTTCACTTTGAGTCCATTCGTTCAGCATTGCCGTCAAGTCTTTGTCATCGGTTGACCATTCCCCTTCGTCAAGCCTGCACTCTGTATCGTAAATCGTAAGAGTAATCATTATTTCCCCCTTAAAGTGTTGTGAATGAAAGCAAAATATTCTGGGTCTTTATTGGCGAAACCGACAGGATCTCTCACCTTACCAGAGCTTTTGCTATCAGAAAAGAAGTTATTTTGTCGGGTGCGCACTGCGCACCTTACCCTACCCATAGCGCATTAAACCATTTTTTGCGTCAGTCCTGTTAAATAGACAACCCCAATTTTAAACCGAAAGCCGCGTGCACCACCATAAGTGCCAGGGCTGTCGTGCCCAAATAAGCGTGAACCGCGCGCAGTGCCAGTTTGTCGCCCCCAAAACCAGTTAGCGAAATCAAGCTGTTAACAGCCAGCAAAACCAGCACTGTCGAACCAGTCCAAAAATGTGGACTTTCCATGACTGGCTGGTGCTGCATCACCAGCGACAGCAAGCCGCCAGTATAACCCAAAGATATGAACAAAAACATCCACGGTGCAAGTTTGCGGTGATCCGATCGACTTTTGAGTGCCACATCTTTATCGGTAGCCAAACGTCCCTGCCATCCGGTATAACCGACAAAACTACCCATCGCCACAACCACGATCCCCATCATTACCGGGTGTCCCCAATGGGTAATGGGTTCGGGAATGCCCAGACTGCGAAATTGACTGGCGATCGGCTCTAACAGTTCACTTAGATTGATCATTTGCTTGAGATTCCCAACTTGGCGATCGCTAATTTTGATTTAATTAATAATTTACTCTAAAATAGTAATAGTGCGATCGCGATCGCCCCAATCAAATAGCCCTTTGAGCGCCCAAAAAAATACTTTGACTTATTGGTATGTTATCAAAAAGAGTCATCTATCCAAAAGCATAGATTTACACAAAACTTAGCCGGCTAAGGCCGGCTGCGAGATTTTGACCAAAAAACTGGGATAC
>DMYK01000617.1:0-7068 GCA_003483675.1 Microcoleaceae cyanobacterium UBA11344 | reverse complement strand
GGACGTGGAGCGACGGTAAGACTACCGCTTGCGGAGCGCGTTGCTATGAAGCGTCAAGGAATCCTCGGACTTGATAGACGGGGAGGTATGTCAAAACACTACGAATACAGTTTTCAATCACTGTTTCCAGCCAAATTTCTGATCAAATAAAAGAGCGGGACACAGGAGAAGTGTATTGCCTAGCCTCAGCAGGGGAGCTGCCATTTCAGTTAATTTGAGCTGAGCAGTATCCAGTCTTTTGTCCCCACACCAGTAAGAGGAAGCCATTGCAGACGGCGCTATGATTAAGCCTTACCGAATTTTGCCGCGCATTGCTCAACTGCTCGCCTACGCCTACTCAGCACTGATTGTCGGCTATCTGATTCTGAGATTGATCTTTTGGGACAGACTGTGGCTGATTGCCTTGGCCGGGGATTTTGTTCCTTGGATTTTCTTGCCAATCTTCCTGCTGCCAATTCTCGGGTTTTTGATCGTCAAGAAACGCCGGTTCGCGATTGTTTCATCTGTGGCTTGCATCTGTCTGCTGGGTTGGCTGCACGTCACCTACTTTTCTCCCCAGCCAGCTAACATCAGTGACTCCCAGCCAAGCATTAAGGTTTTTTCTCTCAACATCGGCTGGCATACCAAATCACCACAAGCTTTGGTCGATCTAATTCTGTCAGAAAAACCAGACCTCATTTGTTTACAAGAAATTAAGGAGCATTACGCCAAAGAAGTATTCTCTAAGTTGGCCGCATTATACCCGTACCACCAGGGGCGCGGATACCATGTGATTCTCAGCAGATATCCCATTCGCTCTTTCCAAACGTTACAGCTAGCCGGTGGGAACGAACCACAGGAACGAGCTATTATCGAAATGAACCAGCAAGATGTAGTTCTCTATAACATTTCAACAACCCCACCCTGGTTTCGCCGGCGTAAAATTTTGCCTTTCCTGACAATCCCAGTTTACGAGTACGGCAACCGACCGGCACAAATTCAAGATTTAGTGTGGCGACTCCAGAAAGAAACGCTGCCGGTTATTGCCGCTGGTGACTTTAATTTTACAGAACAGTCTCAAGACTACTATTATTTGAGAGCGGTTATGCAAGATGCTTTCCGAACAGCAGGACTGGGTTTTGGCTTTACTTTTCCTCACGGGTGGGAGCTGAATTTACTTGTTAAACAGTTAAACTGGAAATTAACTTTTCCCCTGGTGAGGCTTGACTATGTTTGGTATTCTCAGCACTGGGGGGCGAAATCAGCCCAGGTTTTACCGGCAATCGATTCAGAGCATCTGCCGATAGAGGCAGAACTGCGGTTGCAACCGGAATCTGGACGAGTGTAGAAGCGGTGCGTAACACTTTGGTGGGCGACCACAAGGGCATTGGTGTTAATGTAGCGGCTGTGCCCCCGTGCCTGCCGGGCGAAGGCCATGATGCTGTTGGCGCATCGGTGAAGGGTGACACCCCACATTGGCTCCCGTCGCACCCCTCTTAGATCAGGTCCGGCTCTTTGATAACATACTGAAACTTGACAGATCCAACGCATAGCTCAGGAGACGAGTTGTAAGCTGATGTTCTNNCTGCTTCGTAAAACTTACCCAAACTTAACTAAAGCTATCTTTAGCTAAAATTCAGAATTCACTTCCTGCGCTATTGAGTGGTCGGCCATCCCAAGGTAAGCAGGCTATCCCCCTCAAGCCGAGGGTTCCCAATTTAAAATATTTAAACTGGCATTCAAGTCACGATCTATCGACACCCCACAACCAGGACAATCGTAAGTCCGAATGCTTAATGGCATCTCTTGTTTGTGTCCGCAATTCGAGCATATTTTGGAACTGGGAAACCATCTTTCTACCAGCACCAAGCTCGCTCCATACATTTGGCACTTATACTCTAGCTGTCGCTTAAATTCATAAAACCCTAAGTCCGCTATTGCACCAGCTAACTTATGATTTGCCAGCATACCGCTTACATTCAAGTCTTCAATTTTAATCAGCTTGAATGTTTTTGCGGTGGAAGTTGTTAGTTTGTGAAGGAAGTCTTTGCGAATGCAGGCGATTCTCGCGTGAAGTCTGCTGATAGAGTTGTAAGTTTTGCGTTGGTTCTGGGAGCCTTTTACTTGCCTTGATGCCTTGCACTGCAACCGTGCCAGCTTGGTTTTAGCTTGCTTTAACGGTTTGGGTGCATTAAAAACTTGCCCTTTTGACAGCGTAGCAAAAGATTTAACGCCCACATCGATTCCTACGGAGCTTTCGGGTTGTTTCTGGGGCCTACGTTGGGCATCAACGCAGAAGGAAACAAACCAGCGATTTCCTTCTTTTGAAATGGTAAAAGTTTGAGAAACAAAACCACACTCTAATGGTTCCTCAAGTCGAAAAGTTCCCAAGGTGGGAATCTTAATTGTATTGCCAGCTTTTAGCAAAACTTTTCCATTAGAAGAATCAACCGCGAAGGATTGGCCGTCCCTGCGACTGGCAAACTTTGGATGACCGGCTTTTCCCTCTCGATACCTCGCGAATGCTTTTTTCAAGTCAATCAGTGCGTTTTGATATACCCGGCTGGACAACTGGTTCATCCAAGCGCACTCAGGTTGTTTTTTAACGTGGTTAGTCAGAACTTTTTTGATTTCGTTGATGACTTTTGAGTCTGTAAATTGTCCCTCACCATACATTTGGGTTCGCAAGCTCAATCCTAAGTTGAAGACAACCCGCCTGAATCCCGCGTTTTTTGCCATTAAGGTCGCTTCTTTTTTATTCAATTTGAGCGCTCGCTTGACGGCAAACATGGTTAAACCTTCTCTTGGTAGTTAACTGTGGATAAGTTTAGCAAATTATTTGTCACTTAAGTCTAACTCCATCGTCGCGGGTGGGTCAGTGACCATGTGTATTCTAGCACAAAACGTAAAGCCGTGCTTGTAGCACGGGGTTTCAAACCCAAAATTGTGATGATCCAACGCATAGCTCAGGATCTGAACGCACTGAAAGCACTCTTGTCTGTTGAGTTGCGATCGCTCCGCAACTGCCAACCCTCTGTGCTAACTTGCCTCTTTGATCGCATATTGATTCCCTCGCTTCCCAGGGAAGGGCAGCTCTTTGATAACATACCGCTGTTTGCGAACTCGGAACCATGCAATCGCTAGACACGTTGCACCTTTGCCACAGTAGCTTCCGAAGGTTGGATTTGGTACTTGACGAGATTTGCCAGTTCCTGTAACTGATTAATCGCTTCTGCACCTTCGAGTTTCATCAGTTCCCGATCGTCCCGCATCTCCGTCCAAGTGATACCGTAATCTGACACTAAAAATCGAATCAGATGGTTGTCCGTCAAACTGACCATAAATGAGGCACTGTTCATCTGACCCCCGCAAGTGTAGCAGGATGCCAAATAACCCCGATGCTCTAGCACGATCGCCAAGGCTTGGAGGTTCATTACCAAATCTTGGACGAATTTACGGTGTTGTTCTGCAAGTCTCAGAAACACAATTATCCTCCTATCACCACACATTGTATTTTACACCCAATTTTATAATTTCTTAAGAATTGGGGATTTAGGTAGTGGTACGTTACAAGTTTAGTATGCTCCAAAAAAATCGGATTAGCGACTTCTTCAGCCTACTGATACTACAGTAACCGAGTTGCGATCGAAACTAAGTATCAGTAGCGACATTCAATGTAAACAGGCTGCCATCAGGGAGTCCAGCCCCAAAATACCCCTGCTATGACAGGGGATTCAGCCCTCAGACAGCCCAAAGATACAAATAACTAATCAGAAGTATCCAATTAGTTAAGTATAAAAGTTCAATCGCCCTGGGGATACTCATCCCAAAGCGTCGTAGTCTGCCGCAAACTCCGGTAATCCCCATTCCCCAAAATCAAGTGATCCAGCAGCGGAATCGACAAAAACTGCGCCCCAGCCAGCAACTGCCGCGTCAAAGCAATATCCTCCGGGCTCGGCTCCAGATTTCCCGACGGGTGATTGTGGGAGACGATCGCCCGCGTCGCCCCCTGGCGGATCACCTCGCGAAAAATATCCCGTGGGTGAGCCAAAGTTTCCGTCGCTGTCCCAATAGTAATAACCTGAGTTCCCAGCAGCCGATTTTTCACATCCAGCAGCACCACAGCAAAACGTTCCTGAGACTGCCACATCAAATCCTGACTCAGGGCATCCGCCGCCGATTGGGGAGAGTCAACCACGGCCAATTCCGGCGGCCGCGACTGAAACACCCGCTTACCCAACTCCACCGCAGCCAAAATCCCAGTCGCCTTAGCAGGCCCAATCCCGTGAATCTGCGTCAACTCCTGCACGCTAATATTCCGCAGCACAGCCAGAGGATCGCGCTGGTGCTGGCTCAACTGATTTAGAATATATTGTCCCAACCCCACAGCCGAAAGTTTGCCCTTTCCCTGCCCGGTACCGAGCAGAATCGCAATCAATTCCGCAGTGGCCAAACTTGAAGGGCCGCCGGCCATCAACCGCTCCCGCGGCCGTTCACTCGTCGGCAAATCGACAATTCTCAGGCTGTAAGTCATGGACTCCGCACCACAAGCTCAACTATTTTCCCATATTAGCCGATCGATTTCCCTGTTCAAATCAGTGCGATCGCCCAAAAAACCGCAAGGCATTGAAAGTGGCTCGGAGGAGTCGATCGGCGTTTTTGATAAATACTCACATCAGGTATCATTGTGATCATCGATTTGAGATTTGGGATTTGGGATTTGGGATTGGAGAATTACTCCCCCGGAGCAAGCCAGGAACCCTTGAGGAACGATGGGGATATTAAATAATAAATAGCTTCTTAAATAACTCAAAATTAAAGCTTAAAATATTCGTAAACTTCCTCGCCAAAACTATGCAAGTCCGTTTTAACGTAATTCGCCAAAATCAAAACGAGGCTCCCCGCATTCACACTTACACCCTAGAGGTGGAAGAGAGCAATACCATCCTCGACTGCCTCAACAGCATTAAGTGGGAACAGGACGGCACCTTAGCCTTTCGCAAAAATTGCAGTAACACGATTTGTGGCAGTTGTTCCATGCGGATCAACGGTCGATCGGCATTAGCTTGCAAAGAAAATATTGGCAGCGAACTCGCAAGACTTGACAAAATAGCTAATTTCTGTTCAGCAGAAAAGCCAGCGGATTTAATCCCAGAAATTACGATCGCCCCAATGGGAAATATGCCCGTAATCAAAGATTTGGTTGTTGACATGACCAGTTTTTGGGACAATCTGGAAGCAGTGGACCCCTATGTGAGCACTGAGGCGCGAGCAGTTCCCGAACGGGAATTTCTGCAAACACCAGAAGAGCGATCGAAACTCGACCAAACAGGCAATTGCATCCTTTGCGGTGCGTGCTATTCTGAGTGCAATGCCCGTGAAGTCAACCCCGAATTTGTCGGCCCCCACGCCCTCGCCAAAGCTTACCGGACGATCGCCGATTCCCGCGACGGGGAAACTGAAAATAGGCTAGAAAAATACAACGAAGGTACTCAAGGCGTTTGGGGATGTACCCGCTGTTACTACTGCAACTCGGTTTGTCCGATGGAAGTTGCGCCGATGGATCAAATTGGTAAGATTAAACAAGAGATTCTCGATCGCAAAGACGAACAAGCCAGTCGATCGATTCGCCACCGCAAAGTCTTAATTAAGCTCGTCAAAGAAGGCGGCTGGATAGACGAGCGCAAATTTGGCATCGAAGTAGTAGGAAACTACTTCCGAGATATTCAAGGCTTGCTGAGTCTCGGCCCATTAGGTTTGAGAATGATCGCTCGTGGCAAATTCCCGCTGTCCTTTGAGAGTTCAGAAGGTACTAAAACCATCCGAGCTCTGATCGAATCGGTTCAAAATTTAGAAAAGTCAACAGATTAACTCTGTGCGGTCATTTTCCGGTAAATTAAAGACGGGATTTTCATTCCCAAACTCCCAACTCCCAACTCCCAACTCCCAACTTTTCAATGACTTCTAAAACTCCTCCATCCTCAACAGCATCAACCCCAGAGTCCGCGAAAAAACCAGAACCAGCCTTTGGCTGGAATGCCTACGCCGAACAAATCAACGGACGATTTGCAATGGTGGGATTTGTGGCACTTCTGTTGCTAGAATTCTTCACCCGCCAGGATTTTTTTACTTGGCTCGGTCTGCGTTAAGCTAATCAAAAATGGAAGCTGAAAATCATCGATATTTCGGCTTTCATTCTATTTTTAAGAGTTCTTGAAAATATCGTTTAGTTGCAGAGTTCCGCGCCGGACACGGCAAGGCCGTTTCCCTACAGAAGATTACCTCTAATTTATATGTAACAGTATTTTTGAGAATTGGTATTAATAACAGTTGCTTGTAGTGCGATCGTCCTAGCATGATAGGGACACGGCATTGCCGTGTCCTGACTCCCAAGTTTCGTTCAAACTAATTTTTAGTTGTTTCGCGGACTGTCAGATTGTATTTGCCTTTACCTTTGGGAGGTGGGTCATAAGCATTGACAATTACGCGGTAGCGACCAGTTTCAGACAAAGTAAGTGTCAGCTCTGAATTGGAATTTTGCTGGGTGAGATCATCATTTTCTGCAAGCAACTCTCCTTTGGAGTTGAAGATAGCGAGATAAGTATCAAAATCAGCACTTTCGACGGCAACAACCACCGTCTGACCCTGATTACCTTCAAAGGTGTATTCGTCGTACAAACTGCTGTCCGAGGGAAGTACAGAAGACTTCGCAGGAGTGAGTTCTCCAAGTTGTTCCAAGATCACCTTAAATGACTGGGGATCAGGAATCGGCGCATCTATGGTGGGCGTTTGAGTTGGCGACTGCTGTGGGGATGGCGGCTTTGGACTTGCTTGAGCTAAAACAGTATTGCCAGCAGAAGTAACAGCAGGTGATTTCACAAGGTGGGTGGAACTTCTACTTTTGGAGATGCCAACTGAATCCGAAACTGGTGAGGAGACAGTCGGCTGGGCCGAAAAAGTAGCTAGCAGAGCAATTGGCGCGATCGCCCAAAATCTAACTTGACGCATGAATTACCTCGATTTGCAACGAAGAAGGAAGTTCGGCAACGGATTCGCTCGACGGATGTAACGGATTTAACGCCGGGAAGG
>DMYK01000476.1 GCA_003483675.1 Microcoleaceae cyanobacterium UBA11344 | reverse complement strand
CTGTTCCGATACCCTTAAGACTAATTAATCATGTCAATTAGTTTATTTCCTAAAGCCCTCCGCATCTTGGCTAAAGCCAGACAGGTTGTTGCCAAGTCCAGAAATACTTACCCTCCCTCTTTGCGGAACGGGCGAGTTCACCAGTGGTTCAAGTGGTTGTCCCCCGGACTGTTGGTGAAACGGTGGCTGCTGATCAGTGCAAGTGGAGTGGTACTTGCTAGTTTGGGTTTGGCGATTTGGACTGGGATGACTCCCATTTTCTTTTTGTTGCAATTGTTGAGAAATTTTTTGACGTGGATTGCGACAGTTGTTCCCAATTACATATCGGGCCCCATAGTCATCGCCATCGGTGTTTTGTTAATTCTCTGGGGACAAACCCGCAGTTTGAACTCCATTACTCAAGTGCTGATGCCCGAAGGAAACGAGGAATTGGTCGATCGACTCATCAACCACCGCCGCCTACACCGTGGGCCGAAAATTGTGGCAATTGGTGGCGGTACGGGCCTTTCCAATTTGCTGAGGGGATTGAAGGACTATAGTGCCAAAATCACTGCTATTGTCACGGTGGCCGATGACGGCGGGTCTTCCGGGCGGCTGCGGCGGGAAATTGGGGTGTTACCACCGGGTGACATTCGCAATTGTTTGGCTGCTTTGGCCGATGAGGAAAAGTTATTGACTGAGTTATTTCAGTATCGCTTTCGGGCCGGTGACGGTTTGATTGGTCATAGTTTTGGGAATTTGTTTTTGACAGCGATGAGCGATATTGCTGGAGATTTGGAACAGGCGATCGCCGCGAGTTCCAAGGTTTTAGCGGTGAGGGGGCAAGTGCTGCCGGCTACTCTGAGCGATGTTTCTTTGTGGGCAGAACTGGCCGACGGCCGGAGGATTGAGGGGGAGTCCAGCATTACGAAAGCTAACGGGAAAATCCTCAAAATTGGCTGTACTCCTGCTAATCCTCCGGCTTTGCCGAGGGTTGTGGAAGCGCTGAGGGAAGCGGATTTTATGATTATTGGGCCGGGGAGTCTTTATACGAGTGTAATTCCGAATTTGTTGGTGCCGGAAATTGCCGATGCGATCGCCCATAGTCAAGTTCCGCGCATTTATGTCTGCAATATTATGACTCAGCCGGGGGAAACTGATGGATATACGGTAGCGGATCATATTCGGGCGATCGACCTTGCTTGCGGCCGACCACTATTTGATGCTGTAGTAGTTCAAGGAAAAGTCCCTTCTGCAAAAGCTTTGATCCGTTATTCTCAGGAGGATTCCTATCCGGTTATACTCGATCGAGCAGCCGTAACGGAATTGGGGAGGCGAATTGTGATTGCAAATGTGATGGATGAGGACAAAACAACAGGCTTAATTCGCCACAATTCTCAGAGACTAGCTGGGATGTTGCTGCGGTGGTACAGTCGCGCCCAGAACATTTAATTTGTTGACAGTTGACAGTTGACTGTTGACTGTTGACTGTTGACTGTTAACTCATGTTATTGGCTATTGGTTATTCGCAGAGCCAAACGAGTAACAAATAACGAATAAAAATAACCCTTCGACTCCGCGAGCGGGCACCGCAAATCACAAATAACCCTTCGACTCCGCGAGCGGGCACCGCAAATCACAAATCACAAATAACACAAATGATCCTTTCTCTTCCAGATGCTGAAGCTACGCGCAAGTTGGGTGTAGCATTAGGGCGATCGCTCCCCGCCGGCACTGTCATCTTATTACAAGGAGATTTAGGTGCTGGCAAAACTACTCTAGTTCAAGGTATCGCTGAAGGTTTGGAAATTCAAGACTCGATTGAAAGTCCTACTTTCACCCTAATTAACGAGTATTTAGCAGGGCGAATTCCGCTTTATCATTTGGATTTGTATCGCTTAGAACCAGAGGAAGTGGAAGCTTTGCACTTAGAAAGTTATTGGGACGGATTAGAAATGGATTTGGGAATTGTGGCGATCGAATGGGGAGAAAAATTGCCATACAAACCAGATAATTATTTGCAAATTTGTTTAAGTTATTGCGATAATGGGCGGCAAATTGAATTGATTGGTGATTGCCAATTATGGGATTAATTATTAGACATCTCCAATAGTGGAACAGGCATCCTGCCTGTTCAAAGCTTGCTTTTCTGGAGATGTCTATTATACCAATTCCGGTTGCATCGGAATGATTTAACCGCAGAGTACGCAGAGAACACAGAGTCAGAGAAGAGGGAGGAGAATAATTCTGAAGTCAGTCTTCCTCATTGTTGCAGATTGTTTGTTCGATTTCCTCTAGATGTGCATCAGCATAAGTCCAAACATTTACTAGATTGGCAGCGCTTAGATGAGGATAAAATTGCAGAATTTCGGCATCGCTTGAACCTTGACGGCGCAAACTCACGAACAGCCAAACGGGAAGTCTAGTTGTGGCGATACAAGCATCGCCGCCACACAAGTCGGGAGTTTTGGTAATTCCTGGCCAGCTATTGTTTAAACTTTGGGTTAAAAGCCGGATGGCTTCAGCTTTCTCAGTCGGAGTTAAGGCCAGAAGTTGTGTTTCTAGTTCTTGGAGAAGCATGGGTAATATCGCCTTTGCGATCGGGAATACCCAATTATAACACTTGACCTTAATTCATGCTTACTCAGCGTCAAATGTCAAGGCTTCTCCCCTCACATTTGTATCCAATTTACCATGATCAAAAACTACTTTTCCTCCCACAACAGTCACCACAGGCCATCCAGTCAAATTCCAACCTTCAAACGGACTCCAGCCGCATTTCGTCAGCATTTCCGATCGTAAAACTGGCCGATAATTATCCAAATCTACTAATACCAAATCCGCATCAAAACCGGGCGCGATTTTACCCTTATTCGGAATCTTGTAAGCTTTAGCAACTGCCGCCGACATCCAATTAGCAACTTGAGCAACTGTACACCTTCCCTCAACTGCTTGCGTCAGCATCAAAGGCAAAGAAGTTTCTACTCCGGGCATTCCTGACGGTGTATTTGGATAAGTTTGAGCTTTTTCGGCTAAAGTGTGCGGCGCGTGATCCGTGGCGATAAAATCAATTACGCCGTCGAGTAAAGCTTGCCAAAGTATTTCGTTATCGCGGGGCGATCGCAAAGGTGGATTCATTTGAGCGAAACTGCCAATAGTTGCATAAGCACTGGTATTTAATAACAAATGCTGCGGTGTCACTTCTGCTGTTACCCAACTCGGTTTTTCTTGCCGTAATAACTCAGCTTCTTCTCCTGTAGATAGGTGCAGAATATGCAGTCGGCGCTGATATTTTTGAGAAAGTTTTAAGGCTAACTGAGTGGCTAACAAAGCAGCTTGATTGTCTTGAATTTGTGAGTGAATGGCAACATCAGAAATCCCAGCAAATTCTTGACGACGCTGATTAATTCTAGCTTGGTCTTCTGCGTGAACCGCAATTAATCGATCGCCCTTAGCAAAAATCGCCTCTAAATTTGCCTCATCATCCATCAATAACTGCCCGTGCATCGAACCCATGAAAACTTTAATTCCCGGCGTCGGATTGGCGCTCAATAAATCTGGTAAAATTTCAGCAGTAGCTCCAATAAAAAAGCCATAATTAACCAAACACTTCTCGGCTGCTAGGCGCAGTTTATCATCTAAAGCAGCTTGAGTTGTGGTCAAAGGTCGCGTATTTGGCATTTCCAAAAACGATGTCACGCCACCTTTAGCGCAAGCACAGCTAGCCGTAAACAAATCTTCCTTGTGTTCCAACCCCGGTTCGCGGAAGTGCACCTGGGGGTCAATTACTCCGGGTAACAAAGTTAAACCGATCGCGTCTATTTCTCGATCGCCCTCCAAGGCAATTTCAGCAGCAACCTTGACAATTTGGCGATCGCAGATTAGCACATCCCCTACCAAAAACTCACCATTGGGCAGAAGAATGCGAGCGCGACGGATTAACAAACTTGATGTGGGAGCCATAAGGTATAATTAATTGAGTAAAGTGCGTGCAAGTATGGAAACATTTTATCCTGAAAAGAGCTCCGCGAAAACAAGGGGAAAGTCAGGATAGTACCACAGGCTCCATCTGTAGGACGGGCATTGCCTACCGTACTTCTAGAGATAGCGTAAAATTTGCCGATTTACTCAAAAAACTCCGAATTAAGTCTATATAGCAACCTGATCGGAAGTTAGGACGTTTTTAATTGCTGAAACCATTGATTGTATTGCATTTCCACATCGCTCTTCTGCCGACTTCCATCGGACTTCTGCTATAATTTTTACTCAGCCTAGTGACTACAATACCCTGTCAATAACTCAGGGCTAAAGCCACTGAGCTTGTAAGAGCCATGCTCAAACCAAGCTATATTGACCAGTCTCAGTTTGAAAAAACTCCGTTATTTGGGTCACGACACCCGCTTGATGCGACGCTAGTTCCTTGCTCTGTCGTTGTCAATTAAACAGTTCTAAAGTCACGCTTTACAGTGTTGCCAACCTAACAAGCCCAGATAACATTGACGAAGCGAACTTTACCCCGAAAGGGAGGCCTCACAAGGGCAAACATCATGCGATCGTGGGTTGTGAAGCTTGAAACGGCAATTGTCCCGTTGAAAGTGCATTACAAAAGTACCCCAAGCTAAGCAATCCCAAGGCGGTGATAAAAAAAAGATTCACGGTGGTTAAA
>DMYK01000488.1:884-6507 GCA_003483675.1 Microcoleaceae cyanobacterium UBA11344 | reverse complement strand
GCCACCAAATGGATCAAGTCAATCTCCAAGCCAATGGGTAGCACCACCGACAGCAGCCCCACCACAGTCACTCCCACCGCCGAACCGTAGAAGCCACCGACTAATATGCCGATCGCAGGCAAACTCGTCCAAGGCAGCCCCAAACTCACCAGCACCGGCGCGCTCAAAGTCAACAACAACAGCAGCAAATGATCTCTCCGGCGCAAGCGGTAATGCCTCTCTACCAGCAGTACGATCGCAATGGCCCCACCGACTAAGCACACAAACCCCGCCAGCCCCAGCCAATTCACTCCCCGCCTGCTTAAACCAAAATAATCCAGCAACACGAAATCTTGCCCAGAAATGATCTCTCCTTCTGACACAATTGTCTCGCCTTGCTCCACGACGATCGTCACCGGTTTCACCTTTTGCGCAGCCAATTCAGCTAGCTGTTTGGTTCCCTCTGGATCTCTAACCAGATTTGGCTGCAAAATCGCCGTTAAAGCCTCTACCGCCAAAGCTTGGGAAACAGAAGGCACTCCATCCCTGACTTGCAGTCTCGCCGCTTCCTTCAAAACCTCTTTCGGCAACCCCTGGGGGATACCTTGAGCCAGCATCCTTTTTGCCGCCAAACTGATACCCGTTTGGGTTTCTTCCCAAGCTGCATCAGACAAATCAAACAGCGAAGTATCGTAAATTAGTCCGTACTCGGAAACTGATTGTTTGGCCATAGCATCCAAAGTATGGAGATAGCGCCTGCGAGCTAAGTCGATACTGTCTGTCAGGCTTTTGAATTCTGATGCAGTGACCGATCGACTGTAAGCTTGCAGTTGAGCCACAGCATCCGATCGTAGGGACAGCGCCATGCCCTGTCCGATCGCCGTCTGTGCACGAGTTCCCGGCGACTCCCAACTCAACCGCCCAGAAGTTGCACCGTCGTCACCTACTTGCGCCCAAATCGATCGCCACTCCCACTCCGCACAGCCCCGCAGGTAAAGCTGAACCGCCGTTGAGAGGATCGAAGTGGACACCAACGGAAACGATCCCGCAGCAGAGCGCATTTCGTTGCCCTGTTGCAAAAATAGTTGCAATTCTTGATAAATTTGGCGATCGACCGCCGGATCGAGCCTCAAGATCGCTACAGCCCCTATCCGCGCATTTGTCCGCTGCTCTTCTGTCGTTTTGTAATCCGCAATGCTTGCCGTCCGTGGTGCCTTAATCGTTTGAGGAGATAAGGTTCCCACATCCAGTTTCGGCTGGTTATAGAAGCGGTGCCCAAGAGTGCTGCTCAGGGAAACTACTGCTATCAGCAGCAATAGGGGGGAACGAGCTGGATTTTTGAACGATTTGGAAGTTTTACTTTGAGAAGGAGTAAAACTATCAAGTCGAGCGGAGGTCGAGCGCAGCCAACCGTTCAGGAGACTCCCACCAGGGCGATCGAGATCTGCTTTCATGCCACGATTGTGTATCTTAGTAATGTGTTGCCGCAGCGAGCGCGCAGGCCCTAGCTGCTCTATCTGCCGCATCAACGAGGAGAGCGTATTCATCTAAAAAATGGGTCTGAAACCCCGTCCTTTTAGGACGGCTTTACAGTTTCACTACCGCCTTGGGGCTGCTTAATTCGATCGGTCACGCTCAGCTGAGCGTCGCACCCTCGCCCTTCGACTATGCGAGCGGGTAAACGCAGTCGTTGTGTCGAAGTGTTGTAATGCACTTTCAGCAGGACAGTTACCGCCTCAAATTTTACAGCCCTGTACCCATAGTGTTGCTCTCTTTCATAGCCTCCCTTGGGGGGTAATGTTCGCGCGCGCCTTTGTTAAAAAGGCTTGTTCGACCTGGAGCATCAGTTCCTGTTACCTTGGAACTGTTTAACTAACAGATGACAGAGCGGAAAACTAACGTCGCATTCAAGGAGTGTCGTGACCCAATTAACGTAGCCAGTTAAGGCGATAGCTGGTCAGAACGGCTTGTTTGATTACTCTTACAAGCCCCGTCTCTTAAGAACGGGGTTCCTGACTTATGTCGAAGATATATCACTCGTGTTCTTCAGATACATTTAACGCGGTAAATCTGGGAATTTACCGATTGAAGCCTGCCCTTCCCTGACCATCTCAAAACTTGATAGATGCGGTCTAATTACATAAGGTGCTGTCACCACCCGAAACCGGGCTGCCGATCGCGCGCCGTCGGAGGGAGTGTAAACTCCAGCCCAAACAGCAAACAGGTTATTTGCTAACTCTACAATTTTCGCATCACTGCTGGTTCCCCAGACCGAGGACTCTCCACCCTCATCTGACACCACGGATTCAACCCCAGCTCTTGGTGCCTGTCGCCATTCTACAGGAATCGCGACAGTACCGTTGTACGCTCCAGACAAAGCTCCCGTCAGAGCACAGGTTAATTGCCCAGCACCACACCGCGCAGCCCGGACAACGGACAACCGCAAGTCTTCTGGGGTGCTCAGAAAGCAGTAAAATGCGATCGCGATCGGGATGAAACTGGTAGGGTTGACAATTGAGTTTGTTTGTGATTTTTTTTCACCCTGACTCTGCCTTGTTTGCCAAGCTGTTCCGCTCTTGCAGAGGTGATTTACGGCTCTTTCTAAATCGGCTCCCTGTTCTAATAGCATTTGTACTTGGGAAAGCAGCTCTGTTAAGGCATTATCGGTTCCCAGGTAAGTAATTGTGTTCACAATTGCTGTGGCGGGGTCAAGTTTGTCTTTGAGCGATCGGGCGATCGCGTATCCTACTGCTAAAACTCCTGTTTCCCATTCTGGCGCGTTTTGGTTCTGCCACACCTCTGTCGCTAGCATGAGTTTTTCTCGCAACTTGGCTTGATTTTCATGAAAAAACATAGCTGCTGGTAACGCAGCCACCGCAGCTTCACCAGGGTAGAGTATGCTTTGACATTCCGCAATCTGCTGCTGGTAATGTTCTGACTTAGCAAATACTTCCCAGGTGTCATGCCAATCTTTTAAATCTAAACCATTGCACCGAATTAAACTTTTAGCACAAGCAACAGCAAGCCTCCCGCACTCGGATGAGTTTTTGCCAATTTGGACTTTGCCATTCACAGACTTCAATTCCGACATCATCCCATTTATCGGCAACTTTTGGTGTTTAGTCAGCTTGAAAATCGGCCGCCAGCCTTCTGTTTGTCGGGAAATACCCAGGAGTTGGCTTTGGTATCGATCGCCGATCAAGTCTCCTAAAGCCGAGCCCAGTAAGACTCCTTGAAACTTGCTTAACAGGGAATGGCGCATATTGGGAATTGGGAATTGGGAATTGGTAATTGGTAATTGGGCCTAGGGCATTGGGAATTGGGAATTGGGAATTGGGAAGCCGAGGGATGGGGCATTTATTATTAGAAAAACTACTAACTACTAACTATTAACTATTAACTATAGCGGTTTTATGAATGAAGTGAGGTACAGGAGGCAATTGGCAATTCACTTCTCTGAAAAGGAAACATCTATACTTCGACTACGCGAGCGTACAAGTGCCCTAGGCCCTAGGCCCCATGTCCCATGCCCGATGCCCGATGCCCTAGGCCCTATGCCCATGAGCACCTCCAGAAACCTGAGAAAGGCTATACTAATCACTAACTATTACCAATGCCATGCCCCATGTCCCATGCCCGATGCCCAATGCCCGATACCCGACTTCTTTAAGAAGTCGGGTATCTGGGTATTCGGTAAATTTTTAATTTTTATTCAAGTGACTAACTAGAGCTTGCAGCCCTAGGCGATAACTATCTGAGCCAAAACCGCTGATTTGCCCGATCGCCACCGCTGCTATAAACGAGTGGTGCCGAAAAGCTTCCCGCCGATAAATGTTGCTCAGATGAACTTCTACCGCAGGGAGATTCACCGCTGCGATCGCATCCCTAATTGCCACACTCGTATGAGTATAAGCTCCAGCATTAATCAACAAACCTTGATGGTGCCCTAACATCGAGTGAATGGAATCCA
Source organism: Microcoleaceae cyanobacterium UBA11344 (assembly GCA_003483675.1). Classification (GTDB taxonomy): domain Bacteria; phylum Cyanobacteriota; class Cyanobacteriia; order Cyanobacteriales; family Microcoleaceae; genus Microcoleus. Next base: position 2,558 of record DMYK01000488.1, on the reverse strand, counting down.
CCAAGACTCCTTCGTGATTAGACTGCTGGATTGAGACTTTCACCTGGAGCAATTCCGCTGCTTGCTCTAGCAAATTGTTGATCTCATTTAAAGTTGCAGAACCATACATTCCAGGTTCTCGCTGACCCAATAGATTGAGATTAGGGCCGTGTAGTACCAGGATATTTAACAATTTTCAAAATTCCAGCGCCACAAAAATCTTGAGAGTTTTGATTTTAGGTTTAGAACCAGTTTCAAATCTCAAGTCTCAAACCTCAAATCCAGTCCAGACTACCGGCGATGCCTTGGTTGGTTGACTGGAATCGGAATAGGTTCCAGTTCCGGTTGAGCATCTGGATTCAGCAATCCTTCTATCAGCTTGCGAACCCATTCTTTAATTTGTTCCAGCACCTTTTCAATGTCTTCCATTGAACGGATAGCTCCTTTTTTTTATGGTCTTGATTTCTGAACCGACGGCAAAATATCTGAACATAAGCAAGCCCTTCTTTGATCTCATACTGAAATCCACAGTCAAACCTGCTTTCTCTCGGGATGTTGTTTTGAGCAACGGAGAGAGTCAGTGTATTTGCAAATCAGTCTTATCTTATTATCATAACGAATCTTTACAGATAATCAAGAGGAAAGTCGAAAATTGCCGCACTCTTTCGGCATGAAGAACATTAAATAAATCTTAAGATCGTTTTTAACTATTGACAATTGACAATTCGCTTGATACTTTCTAGCATTTGGTCAACAATACTCTTCGATCACATACCGGCGGAGTCGATCGAGAGCCGTACAAATACTGAGATTTCTAATCCAATCGCGGCCTCGCGCATCGCCGAAGCGGTATTCAAAACTGTGGGAATCGCCATTTGGCCCCGCTAAACCGATATAAACCAGTCCGACAGGTTTAGCGTCAGTGCCACCGGAAGGCCCGGCGATGCCTGTAATGCTCAATCCCCAACTGGTGTTAAGGCTCGATCGCACAACCGCGGCCATTTGTTTTGCCACTTGGTGGCTGACAGCACCATATTCGCTTAAATCTTCCGGCTTGACACCCAATAATTTTTCCTTAACCCGATCGTCATAGGAAATCACCCCGCCCAAAAAGTAGCCCGAACTGCCGGCAATACCAGTCAGCATCGCCCCCAATCCGCCTCCCGTGCAGGATTCAGCTACGCTGAGAGTTTCCCCGCGATCGAGCAATAGCTGACCGACAGTAGAAGCGAGGGTATCGGTATCAGCACCGTAACAGTCTAAACCGGCGATTTGTCGCAACTGTTGTTCGATCGGCTCAATCAAGTTTTTCGCCGATGCTTCCGATTCAGCGCGAGCCGAAATTCGCAGTTTCACCTCGCCATGATTGGCGTAGGGAGCAACAGTCGGATTAGTTAAATTGAGAAAATCATCTACTTTTTCTGCCAGTGCCGACTCAGCAATGCCCCAAAATTTCAATGTGCGGCTGTAAATAGTTCCACAGCACCATCCCTTATTTTTCAGGTAAGAAACGGCGGTTTCTCGCCACATCAAGTGCATTTCCGCCGGTACGCCGGGAAATGTCATCACTGTCACGTTGGGCACCGGCTGCCAAATAATCCCCGGTGCAGAACCGCTGCGGTTGGGCAAAATATCCGCACCTTCGGGAATTAAAGCTTGTTTGCGGTTGCTGGGGCTCATGGTTCGCCCCCGCTG
>DMYK01000488.1:0-839 GCA_003483675.1 Microcoleaceae cyanobacterium UBA11344 | reverse complement strand
GTTTCGACGGTAAGATCGTCTGGTGTCGGGCCGAGGCCTCCTGTAAACAACAGTAGTTGCGATCGCCCTACAGCTATTTCTAACACCTGTTTGATGCGATCGGGATTATCCCCCACCACTGTTTGATAGTAGTGAGGAATTCCCAAACTCGCTAACTCATAGGCTAAAAACTGGGAATTGCTATTGAGAATATCCCCTAACAGCAATTCAGTACCAACACAAATAATTTCAGCAACCATTCAATTTGATTTTAGATTTTGGATTTTGGATTTTGGATTGGGCAATTGGGCATCGGGCATTGGGCATCGGGCATCGGGCATTGGGCATTGGTGATTAGAACCAACAACTAACAACCAACAACTAACAACCAACAACTAACAACCAACAACTAACAACTAATGACTAACAACNNAATGACTAATGACTAATAACTATCTTGCGTGTCTCCAAACTTTCCAGCTAGCATATCCCAGCAAACTTGTCGCTCCCAAGGCGTAAACTACGCCGCTGGGAATCGAAAAAGCTAGGGCTAAACTTCCTACCCACAATGTCAGAGTGTAAATAAATAAAACTGCAAATCTATGGGATAATCCTGCATTCAGCAGTCGGTGGTGCAGGTGGCGTTTGTCAGCAATAAACGGGGATTTGCCGTTGCGGAGGCGATCGAGAATTACTGCGGACATATCTAAAATCGGTACAGCTAAAATTAAATATGGTAGCAATACAGAAGTTATAGCCGTAGTTTTAACTAACCCAATCACTCCAACTCCGGCGAGTGTAAAGCCGATAAAATAAGCGCCTCCATCTCCCATAAAAATTTGAGCCGGATTGAAGTTGTA
>DMYK01000486.1 GCA_003483675.1 Microcoleaceae cyanobacterium UBA11344 | reverse complement strand
TCGCGATTGATGGGTTGATTAACGGAAAATAGTTTTGAGTTTTGAATTAAAGATTCTTTAACTTAAAACTCAAAACTTTTAACAATCAATTCAGGAGTCAGGAGTCATATCATGTTCGGTCAATTACCCGTAATAAAAATGTTTGTAGTCAGGAATGCAAGTCCTTTTGACATCCACCCCGGCCGTACCGCGGGATTCCCAAACATCACTATTTGGGTTTCTGCTTCTGTCCCTTACGGGTATTTCGCAACTGCCCTTTAGGGGTATCCCTATTGGGTATTATGTTCGCGACCCAGACTGAAACGGCAAGAGAAAGCCGCCAAAATATTCAAAGCTGCGTTTACATCTCGGTCGTGGTGAGAGCCGCATTGAGGGCAATCCCACTCGCGAATGTTAAGTGGCAACTTTTCAACAATGTGTCCGCAGTCAAAACATCGTTTAGAACTAGGAAACCAACGGTCAATCTTGAGCAACGTGCGACCATACCAGTCACACTTGTATTCAAGTTGCCTGACCAATTCACCCCAACTAGCATCACTGATTGAGAGGGCAAGTTTCCGGTTTTTAATCATGTTCGACCCAGCCAAATCCTCAACGGCGATGGTTTGGTTTTCACGCACCAATCGAGTTGTCAACTTGTGCAGAAAATCCTTTCGCGCATCGCTAATTTCTGCATGAACTTGAGCAACTTTAAGCCGAGCTTTTTCTCGATTTTTAGATCCTTTTTGCTTACGAATAAGGGCTTTTTGCGCTTGACGCAATTTACGGCGTTTAGCTTTAAACGCTTGAGGATTAGCAACTTTTTCACCATTACTCAAAGCAATCAAACTTGTGATCCCCAAATCCCAACCAATTTGATTAGGAGACTCAGGTAATGTTTCAATTTCAATATCCACCAACAAAGAAACTGTCCAACGTCCAGAAGGCGAGAGCTTCACTGTAATCGTGGATGGTTCAGCATTCTTTGGCAACTGTCTACTCCAACGAATTGCCAAGGGTTCAGGACTCAAGGCCAGAAATACTTGTCCATCTCTAAACCTAAATGCTGATGAAGTAAATTCAGCACTGCCACCGTTATGCTTTTTCTTGAAGTTTGGGTATTTAGCCCATCCTGCAAAAAAGTTGCTAAATGCTGTTTGGAGATGTCTCAAACCTTGCTGTGGCACACTACTAACCTCACCGAGAAATTGCAAGTCTTCTTGCTTTTTCCAGTCAGTCAGCATCCTAGAAGTTTCGGCGTACCCAACTCGTTCCTGTCGTTCATACCACGCCTCAGTCTTGGCGGCGAGGGCGCGGTTATAGACCAGACGAGTGCATCCCATCGTTCGCCTCGCGCAAGTTTTCCTGCTCAGGCGTTGGATAGAATCGGTACTTGAAAGCTTTCTGGTTAGAGTCGATGGCGGGGTGTCCCCCACCACATCTCCTACAAAACCGTGCTTGCGACTTTCATCGCACAAGGCTCCTGAGTGACTTAATCCTTGTTAAGGAATTACGAATTATGAATTAGGAATTACGAGTTGCTTTTTGGAGTAATTCGTAATTCGTAATTCCTAATTCGTAATTACTTCTTATCCCCCTTTTACCCTGTTAGTTGCTACCCAACAAAATAGGGGATATGCTTTTACCGCTGCACTTGCGGACTAGGACTAAGAACTTTGAATCCCGCACCTAGATGTGTATTCAGTTGTTATGGGAAACGTAGCCATACTAACCGTCCCTGAGTATTCTACCCATTTAGGTTAAACGAATCGCACACCTGTAATTTGATTAAATTATCCCTGTCCTTGATCGATCCGGGATGTTGTGGCGATCGCCTCCCAAACACCGTAACGCTATCTAGAAAAGGGAAACTCAGTCAACTCGATTAGGTTCGTAGAACTAGGTTAAATTTTACTAGATTCAGAGTTGAAAAAAGGCTATCTATTAGGCTTGTACTCAAGCTCTACAGGTTAAGAACATTCAGTGATTCAAAATTGCTTCAGGGTACGAGAATTATCAGGACTTACGCTCATAAACTGGGTTTCTATGAAAAATCGTCGCTTTATAACTAAATATCTACGCAGAAACCCGGTTGCTACGATCGAATTAATCCAAATCTGAACAGATGGGAATTCAATTGATTTTTGAGTTCTGCGTAAAAACTGGGTTTCCTCTTTTACTCTAGCCCGGTTGATAGAAGAGGGTTAACACTCATGCAGAAAAGCGCCTCCTGGGAGATGGAGACGCTATTGCACTCATCAAGAACTAGAGAACAAACTGATTAGCCAGCGATTGCAGGAGCTGTTAATGCAACGAGTTGGGCTTCCCCAGAAGCTAAATCAAGTGGGAAGTTGTGGGCATTGCGTTCATGCATCACTTCAATCCCTAGATTTGCCCGGTTAAGGACATCTGCCCAGGTCGGAATCGTGCGTCCTTGATTATCTAAAATCGAATTGTTGAAGTTCAACCCATTCAGATTAAACGACATGGTACTGATTCCTAATGCTGCAAACCAAATACCAACCACGGGCCACGCTGCCAGGAAGAAGTGCAGCGATCGGGAGTTGTTGAAGCTAGCGTATTGGAAAATCAAGCGTCCAAAGTAGCCATGAGCCGCCACAATGTTATAGGTTTCCTCTTCTTGCCCAAACTTGTAGCCATAGTTTTGGGACTCAGCTTCCGTGGTTTCTCGCACGAGTGAAGAAGTGACTAGAGAACCGTGCATCGCACTGAACAACGATCCACCAAATACCCCGATCACACCGAGCATATGAAAGGGGTGCATGAGGATGTTATGTTCTGCGGTGAAAACAATCATGAAATTGAATGTTCCAGAAACGCCCAGCATCAAGCCATCTGAAAAGCTGCCTTGTCCAATCGGATAAATCAGCAACACTGATGTAGCTGCTGCAACTGGAGCTGAATAGGCGACGCAGATCCAGGGACGCATTCCCAGCCGATAGCTCAATTCCCACTGCCGTCCCATGTAGGCATAGATCGCGATCAGAAAATGGAACACGATCAGTTGCCAAGGTCCCCCATTGTAGAGCCACTCATCGATCGAAGCTGCCTCCCAAATGGGATAAAAGTGCAGACCGATCGCATTAGATGTTGGTACAACAGAGGCTGTAATGAGGTTGTTGCCGTAAAGCAAAGAGCCAGAGACAGTTTCGCGGATACCATCGATATCGACTGGGGGAGCTGCAATCATCGCCATGATGTAAACAATGGCAGCAACTAAACCCGTTGGGATTAACAACACCCCAAACCAGCCAACATACAATCGATTCTCAACACTGGTGATCCAGTTACACAACTGTTCCCAGAGGTTGGTTGTATTTCTTCTCTCCAATAATGTCGTCATAATTCCAAATTCACAATTTGTGATGTGTATTAGAGATAGTGGTAGCGAACCACATAGGCTCGTTATATAATTAAACAACAGTTCAGTTATATATGTCAATAGGTATTCTATAAATTTCTCATGAATTGGGCAGGCACGCTACATATAGTGTGCACACACAAATATAAACGCTACTAATTGAGCCAACCTGGGCTCAAAAGTTGTTCAGGATTCAATTGAACCTGATACAGCGCTTTTCAGGTAAGTAGGTACGCAAAACCCGGTTTCTTAAAGAAACCGGGTTTCTGGGGTGTACTTCATAAGTCTGCAATTTGCTGTAAGTACGATCGCACCAATGGAGCGTGCGACGGGCGTGAAAACAGTTTTAGCCCACGGCTCCCCAAAACCTGACGGGGTGACAAGCAAGTTAAACAGCTTACAAGACTTGCGGTTTGAGTCGATCGACCTCAAAAAAGATGGGGTTGGGCAAGCGCTACTTTTTCAGGTTTCGACAACGAAGCATCAGGCAAGGAGTACGATCGCTCGAGGATGGGAATAGGGCTATGGGGAACCCTTCGGCTACGCTCAGGGCATCGCCTTTGCACGCTTATGCAAGCAACGCTTTAGGAGATCAAACCTCTAGTCTTGTTGGAGTAATCCTGTCTGCAGCACGTCATGTCTTTGATTAAAGAATCTTTAAGTTCAAGAAACGTCTATGAAACTGCCGTTTAGGATCACCTCTGCTGGCCGGGCGGGTTTAGCTAGGTGAACGCCAGAAACCCAGCGGCGATCGCCTGTTGCTGGTCAACTTCTCCAGCATAGGCAGCGATCGCGATCGCCGGAATCTGCCCAAGGGCGATCGTCTAGGAGTTGGCGAATTTTACGCATGAGAGCATAGCCGTCCATACTCTGGCATTTTGAGATCAGATCAATGCCGGCGCAGCCGGAACGATCGAGCTTTGGTTTTTAGCCGCCAAGCCAATGGAAACAAGAGATCGCTTTCATCAAAAAAGGTTGTTTGACAAGAACTTGGCAGCGCTGAAATAACACGAATTCCATTAGTGGCATCTGCCTGTGAGACAGTTCGACCCCACCATACCGCAAGCGGTTGGTGGTGGGTACTTCTCCTAATCTTCATCTTTCTTTGTGAAACCTACTTGCAAAATTTTAAACACCGTGCTATAGTTAAAAGGTTTGAGACTTAACATCAATAGAGGTAAAACCACGCAGAATGAAACAATTGGGAACCCATCTGGTCGCTGATGCTTGGCAGTCTCCAGGAGACCTGCTCAACGATCCTGAACGTATCCGCCGCGCTATTCTCGATGCGATCGAAGCTGGAGGAGCTACTCTCATCGATTTGTGCGTACACCAGTTTAGTCCTCAGGGAGTGACGGCTACTGCTACTTTGGCCGAGTCTCATATAGCAATCCATACTTGGCCTGAACACGGTTATTTTGCCGCAGACTTATTTTTCTGCGGAGCCGGCGACCCTCGTCGAGCCATGAAGGTGCTACAAACGGCTCTGGAAGCTAAACAGGTAAAACTCACGGAGTTCAAGCGCGGTTTCGAGCCCGGGGTGGGCATCTTAGGTACTGCTTCCCAAGAGCAGTATGTGTCTCGTTTAGTAGAAACGAGTGCTGTCCGAGGATGATGAGCCAATTAGCGTAACTTTGACTATTTTATGCTAGGTTTTGGTTAAAATCCCACGGTTCGAGCCGTGGGATTGTTTTTGAAATTTACTTTTTGATCAATAAAGGGCGGACAACTAAATAACCAGCGCCGAAAGCGGCAATGACAATCAGAAAAATGGCGATCGCTAACCACAATCCGCTTAAGTCTGACGCTTTTTTTGGTTGAGAACGCAAACGGTAAGGAGTTTCGGGTATTTCTGTAAATAGTTTTTCGGGAAGTTGCTCAGGAATCACCGAGCCCGTTGCTTCCGGTGCTGATGCTGGGAAAGGGAGTGCAACCGTTTGAGCTGCGGGGGTTACTTCCGGTATAGCATAGTTCATCTGCTCGGTTGTAGGCGCTGTGCGAGGCGCTTGGGCGCTGAAATTGTTGAAATTGACTGGGGGCATTTGAGGCATCCCTATCTGGCTGACACTATGAGCGGAGTTGACCGCTTGCTGTAGGTATATGGATGCTTGAACTACTGTTTCTACTTCTCGCCGCAGTTGTTGATTTTGTTGGACTAATTGCTGGTTGTGGGTTTTGAGAGAGTCGAGGATCGCTTGGGCGGATTGCAACTCGGCGGTGACTTCTCGGTAGAGGGAAATGGGTACCGATGGAGAGTAACTATTTGAGTTGGCGGAGGAGTTATTGTCAGGTAAGGTAGTATTTTGCATAATTTGTAGATAGGGAGGGTGAACTTTTTTAGTTTAGCCTGAGAGTATTTGCAATTTGATCGATCGCCACACAATTCGTCAAGATATTTGTTGCATAGGACTTACACACTGGGGGTCAAAAACCCGGTTTCTACGTCAATATCTGTCGCAGAGATGCACGAATTTTCTCAGAAACCGGGTTGTTTGCGTAAGTCCTATTACAGATATTGATAGTCAGTTTAATTAAATCTTAGAAGTTTTCAGTCGATCGCTATGAACAACCACCCAACAGAACAAAGTATGTCACAAAAGTCAAGTGCGGAGGAAATGAAATACGGCGAACGCCAGATTTTGGAAGGGGAGTTAATTACCTTCCCGAATCCGCGA
>DMYK01000446.1 GCA_003483675.1 Microcoleaceae cyanobacterium UBA11344 | reverse complement strand
GCGCGAACGTTCTTCCATATTTGCTAAGTGTAAGTCGATTCTGTCGTATGCTGAAGTAAAGTCTGTCTCTGTTTGTAGTCGGCTGTAAATTTCGCTTAGGTCTTCCCCGGATTTGACCACTGCTTCTAATAAGTACAGCGCCGATAGCAAAGCATCTCTTTCGGGAATATGGGTACCGTAGCCGATTCCTCCTGATTCTTCGCCGCCGACTAAGACTTGAGTCGTCAACATTCGATCGGCTATATACTTGTAACCGATCGGTGTTTCAAATAATGGTAAGTTGTACAGTTGGGCAATTTTGGGAATTATATCGGAACCGCTGACTGTTTTTATCACTTCCCCTGTCAACCCGCGCCGTTTTGCTAAATGTTCGATTAATATGGGCACTAAAATTTGTGAACTCAGAAAGTTGCCGCTAGAGTCAACAGCGGCAATTCGATCGCTGTCTCCGTCAAATACAAATCCGATTGACAAACCAGAGCTTTTTCGCTGGTGGGTTCGCATCACCCGAAATAACTGCGAAAGGTAGCGCGGCAAAGGTTCGGGAGCACCTCCTCCAAATAGCGGATCTCGATCGCTATTGACTTCTTTCACTGTTTCTTCTAAAATTTGTGCTAATCCTCCGGCCGCGGCACCGTGCATCGCATCTACAAATACTGTAATTTTGTTACAGGCGATCGCTTCTTTGATCGCATCAATATCGACCATTTCTCGCAAGGTTTTGCAGTAAGCTGGCCAAGGATTGAAACTCTCTAATTTGCCGGGAGTTGCTGCAATTAGCGCCGGATGATCGAGTTTTGCTTCTATCTGTTGCGTTACTTCGGGCGATACTGAACCGCCAAATCCACCCTTGACTTTTAACCCTAAATATGCACCGGGATTGTGGCTGGCTGTCAGGACGATCGCACCTAAAGCATTTAATTGTTTGGCGGCTAAACTGAAAGCCGGAGTAGGAGCGTAAGCATCGGTCAGCAGCACGTCAAATCCTGCGTTCTGCACTGCCTCAGCCGCTTTTTTGGCAAAATCTTCAGCCAAAAATCGGCGGTCGTGACCGACAATTAAAGTGCCACTGCTGGTATCATTGCCACCGGTTTGTGCGAGAACTTGTGCTACTAGGGGCGCTACTAACGCTACTCGATCGAATGTAAAATCGTCAGCAATAATGCCGCGCCAGCCATCTGTACCGAATTTAATGGGATTCATTAGTCACAAGCCATGAGTCATTAATCTATTTTATTGCCTGAACGGGCGATCGTCATCCGATTTGAGATTTTAGATCGAGACTTACATACTCCCACAAAGCACGCTCGCCCTTCGACTCCGCTCAGGATCAACTCCGCTGAATCTGTTGACCTAATTTACGGTGCGTAACGAAGTATCTCGTAAAAAAACCGGGTTTTTTAGCTAATTTACGGTGCGTAACGCAGTATCTCGTAAAAAAAACCGGTTTCTGGACCCCATGATGACTAATGACTCATGACTAATGACTCACAACTAAAAGAATGTCGGTTGATGGCGAATTAAACTCAGGAATTCCTCGCGAGTTTTCTGTTCTTCTTGAAACACTCCCAACATCGCACTCGTCACTGTCCAAGCACCTGGTTTCTGCACACCGCGCATCGTCATGCACATATGACTCGCTTCCATAACTACAGCCACTCCTTTCGGTTCTAATATTGTCTGAACCGCTTCGGCAATTTGACGGGTCAAACGTTCCTGCACCTGCAAGCGACGGCTGTACATCTCGACAATTCTGGCTAGTTTGCTCAATCCTACTACTTTTTGGTTGGGGATGTAAGCAACGTGAACTTGACCCATAAACGGCAGCATATGGTGTTCGCACATACTGAATGCGCTGATGTCTCGCACCAACACCATCTCGTTGTGACCTTCGTCAAAAATAGCGCCGTTGAGCAGTTCCTCGAGGGATTGACTGTAGCCACTGGTGAGAAACCGCATTGCTTCTGCTACTCGCTTCGGGGTTTTGAGCAATCCTTCGCGTTCGGGGTTTTCTCCGATTCCTAGCAGCATTGTCCGCACTGCTTCCATCATTTCGTCCTGACCTACTTCTGTGGGTATGGGTACGTTGGATTCTTGACCGTTCGAAGAATTGCGATCGGGTCTGGTGGTGATGCGGGGCAAGTTTTTGTCTGCGGTTTCTGAAAGTTTTATGCTGTCAGTCGAGAGTGATTGCGAGCCTGTGGAACCGTTGGAAGATGCAATTGTCATAAGAAATTGGTGTGAGGATGAATCGATTTTAGATTTGGGATTGGAGGATACAGCTAGAGATTCAAAGATTGTTGAATTCTGAGAAAAACCCAGCATTCTCAAATCTCAACTTCACAAAACTCCAGTGTTGGACATGAGGGTGATTTCTTCAATTACTGCACAAGCGGGTAATTGAACTGCGTGCAGAATTGATTCGGCGACGATTTCTGGAGTTAACATGGCTGTGCGATCTAAGTCGGCTTGGACGGTTTCTGTGTCCCACAGCGGCGTGTTGACAGAACCTGGACAGATGGCTGTTACACGAATTCCGTGAGCCCGTTCTTCTGTCGCTACAGCCTTAGACAAAGCCATGAGACCGAATTTGCTGACGCAGTAGAGTCCCCAATTTGGGAAGACTTGGCTGCCGGCGATGGAGGAAATGTTGATGATGATTCCTGATTTTCGATCGCGCATTCCCGGTAAAATCCCTTGAATGCACTGCCAGACGCTAGTAACATTGAGGTCTAAAACTCGCTGCCAGTCGGCTAGGGGCGTTTCTGTCAAGGGGCCTGTATACCCCATGCCAGCACTGTTGACTAGGATATCTATTGGCCCGAATTGAGCTGCGATCGCGCTGATGCTGCTTTGCACTTGCTCAATTTTTGACAAGTCTAAAGGATAAGCTTCTGCTTTCACTCCAACTTCTCTGGCTGCGGCGGCAACGGCTGCTAAGTTTTCTGACTCTCGACTCACTAAAGCCAGGTTTATGCCGGCTTTGGCAAACGCTAAAGCTGTTGCTTTGCCAATCCCGCTGCTCGCTCCAGTAATCAGAGCCTGCTTGGTTGTCGGATAGTTCATAAAGAAAAGTCGGTATGCGGGAAACTCAGTTTATTAGTCCTGGACGCACGGGGGCCAGAAACCGGGTTTTTTACGAAAATATTTCGTTCCAACCGACAGATTAGGTAAAAAACCCGGTTTCTTTGGTGGAGTCCGTAAGTCCTGCTTATGAAATATCCCATGAGAACAGTTATTTCTGAGCTTAACATTAAGAACTGTTAAGCGGGTGTCACCTGAGAGATTATAACACTGCTGACAGATTCGCAGAATAATCAGTTGTATATTAGGAAACATCAGTTTTAGGTTAAGAATTTCTTAACTCAACACTGGTAACTCATAGTCGATCAACTCAAGCCGCAATTTCCGTGAATACACCGATGTCGCGAAACTTTTGATACCGGAGTTGGCGGCGCTGCTGGCTGGTAAGCTGACTCAGTTCTGCTAAATTTTCTAACAGAGCTTTTTTGAGCATTGACGCAGCCTTGAGAGGATTCGAGTGAGCACCGCCGATCGGCTCTGGTACTATCTGATCGAGAATGCCGAGGTTTTTCAAATCCCAAGAAGTAATTTTCAGAGCTTCTGCGGCCAAGTTGGCTTTCCCAGAGTCTTTCCAAAGGATGGCGGCGCAAGCTTCGGGGGTGGCGACGGTGTAGACGGAATGCTCCAGCATCAATAGTCGCTCGCCGACACCAATTCCCAAAGCGCCACCGGAACCGCCTTCGCCGATGACGGTGCAGATAATTGGAACATCCAGGCGAAACATTTCTCGGAGGTTACAGGCGATCGCCTCTCCTTGTCCAAGCTGTTCGGCTTCTAAGCCCGCCCAAGCCCCCGGAGTGTCGATAAAGGTGAAAATTGGCATTCCGAAGCGATCGGCGTGTTCCATCAACCGCAGGGC
>DMYK01000341.1 GCA_003483675.1 Microcoleaceae cyanobacterium UBA11344 | reverse complement strand
GGGAAGTAGTCGGGTTTGTGGGGCACAGGACCGATCGCCGGTGCCGCCAATTTTAGAAGCTTGAGGCCCGCTGGGATTGTTGCGTGATTGACTACCTTCTTAGGTGCTGTCGCCGCCGATCGCGATCGGTGTACTTTTTTTCCGGGTGCCCGATCGGCTAGGAATTCAGCCAAAGGACGGATGGCCTCACGAATATCTGCGGGGGCACAGTCGCCGCTAAAGCATTTATACTTCCCGGTTTTACTCTCAATGCTTAGGTTGTGCCCCTTACACACGGGGCAAATATATTTGCCTTTCTCTTTGCCCGGTGTCAGCTTGTCCAGATAGTCAAGGATGTTAAAAGATTTTGAAGAATCGGATGTAGAGTTTGTCCCTGTGGGATATACTGTAGTCATGTTGATTAACCTATTGGTTGATTCCCAAAGACCGCTGTAACCAGGTTTCAATTGAGAACAGCGGTTTTTTGGTGTTTATTTTTGTGGAAAATTAGAGCATAGGTGAAACCGCCCCGTCAAATTAGATTACGGGTGCGGTTGTGCTGTCGCTGCGGGCACAGCCACCGATTTCGATACCAGGGATGGGGGTAAATATAATGGGAGGGTCTAGGATGCCCCCACCAGGCTTGTTGTCGTGGCTGTCATATGGTAAAGCAAACAACCACACAACAGTACAGAAGAGCCAAAACGAGAAGCCAAGCTCAGGATGTCTAGGAAATTGCTCTAGCAGCCTCTTGATTTCTTCCTGTATCTCTTCCTTTAGGCGTCCACAGACAAACTGCCAAAACTCCCATTGATAAAAAGTTCTGGGAGTTTTAAGCTTATCCTTTCCCCAACCAAAAAATGAATTTAAACGATTACTCCCCAGCGTAAAATTCAAGGTATCGACAATAGTAATTTCCTCCTCATCGCCCCAGAGGTGCTTGTTGAGAAGTTTGATACTGCTGAATAGTACGAGGGTGTCGTCTGTCATTTTTTTATTCTACTCCTAATTCCAGTAGCAGCAAAATGTCCAAAATTTCGGACACTTTACCATCACCGCCGAACCCTTGTGCTGAAGCTCTCGTCGAGTGCTTTTACCTTCAAACACGACGAGTGAGTTTTTGCACAGAAACGGCTCGTAACTCACCCGCTTTTTACCTACTCACAGACTAAGCGCTTGTACTCAGCCTCAGCAACTTTGTACTTGGGACTGCCGCCTTTAGTTACCCCCCAAAGCTCAAGGATGATTTTCGCCTTGCCGTAGCCTTTTGCCTGTAACTGTAGAATCCGTTCTAACTGTTCTAAATCTGCGTTCACAGCTAGCTTGTTTTCAGTAGAACGTCCTAGATGCTCTGGTTCATCACAATCAAGTTCCAGGGCCCGTTCTAGCTGTTCTGCGGGTAAAAGCATTAACTCAGCTTCATGTTGTCGTTGTTGCTGCGAAACATAAGCAGAGGTTGCTATTTCATCAACGATATCAGCGGTTATCGCCCGGTCTTTAATCGCTTCAATTTCACTCTGTTGAGACAGTTTACGGGCAATGTTGCCAGCCTCGGCTGCACAAGCAATTCCTACACAAAGTCCGACTCCCTGCATAGCTTTATGCCAGCCAATTTTTTTGTCCAAAGTCGTCAAAGGACACAGCCACAAAATTAACGCTGCACCCGACAGTGTAAACATTTTTAGGTGCATAAAAACACTCCTATTCCTATCAACAATGCAGCCAGACCCGACACCAGGACCGCTTGCAAGTCAGCAACTGAAATCTTCAACAGTTGACTGATAGAGAAATCTAGCAGCCAACACAAACACCAAAAAATAGCGACTGTTGCGATTAGAAATGTAATCGTCTTGAATGCTAACGGATGCAAGCTCGCAGTCCATCCCAGTAGGGAAGCTGCGATGCACCCGGCAGTAAAATAATTTACCAGATACATCGCTCGCATTAGTTTGAGCCTCCCATTAGTCGAGATTTAATTGCGTCAATCCGAGTGCGTGCATCGCTTTCCGCCTTGTCAATTCCCAGACCTAAACGAGCGTAGCCGGGGCGTAAACCGTGCAGCTTTTTAGCCAAGCTAGCATCGGCGCGTTTTTTCCCTAACTCATTCTCAGCCACAGCACCTTCATATTTACGGTGACTTTTATGCACTGATTTGTCGGCTTCTTCAATCTTTGTCAAGGCTGCATAGGCACGCTTAGATTGACGGGCACCATCAGTTTTTTCCTTAGCTAATTCCTTGATTCTGTCGGCTTCATCCCGCTCAAAATAGCGGGGGGCGGGCACCACGGGCACGCTCCGAATACTGCCAAAATTGCCGGGTGACAGTGGGGTAATAACACCGGGGCCTGTCGCTTGCAGCACCCTCGATTTGTCGATCGCATGGCCGCCATCATTGCCTGTAGACAGTGCGCCGCTATCGGACTTACCACCGCCAAAAAGCATCTGTTGTAGACTCATTTTTTTACTCCTGATTGAATGGTGAGATTGAATTTGACGGGGCACAAATTAAACGGATTGATTGCTGGCAACAAAGAAGCTACCAGCATAAACAGTCCGACTGTTGCTAGAGCAAGTGCGACAAGTTGACTAAAATCTACCCATTCAAAAAAGTTAATACTCGGACGTGTACCGTAATCACAGACTGGGTTCACGCCGTCGTTGATGTAGTCGGCTCTGTCTGCAACGGGCAATATGTCATTGTGCAAAGTGCTGTTTGCCCGCTCGTACTCAAGCTTGTGGGAATCTAGCAGCGCTTCCCAGGTTGAAGTTTTCGAGAGCTTACCGAATAGCCGCGCGTCATCGGCGGTGAGGCCACAATCGGCTGCAAGCTGCTTAAGCCCTTCGATGCGACGGCGCGATACTAACGGGGGATTACTCATAGCAATCCCCGCAGTAAATTAAGAATTGCGATCGCCCCAAAAAGCGATCGCCCTGAAAATGACATAATGATTAAGCTCCAAAGCGTTGTGGATGAACCTTTGGGGAAGTCGTGACTTGATTGGCATTGATACTGCTAGTCAGTCGCGCAACAATCTTCCTTAGTTACTCACGATTACAGATTCACAGTCCTTTGTCAAGAGGGGGACTGTAAAGTCTTGTGTCTAAAAAGTTGACTGTAGAATCAACACATTAACAGCATCAAAGCGGGCGTAAATGCTCCAAAACTTTGTTGTCTAAATAGTGGGAATTAATAATACTTTCCGACGTATCACACCAGCGAGCAATTACCGCAGATGGAATGCCTTGCGCCAATTGTTCACTAATAAAAGTATCGCGACAAGAATATGGGGTAGTAGGATTGTAACCAGGTTCCCGTGTCTTGTCAGTGATAGGCACAACTATCTTGTGCCAAGCTCTTTGAGAGAAATTGCTGTAGTTAATTGCCTTCCCAGTTGGAGAAGTAAAAGCCAATTCTTTAGAGTCAAACTGTTCTGGTTTAATTGACGACAAAAACTCTTTCAATTCATTATTGCAAGGGAATTTTCGGTGTTTGTTATTTTTACTACCCTTACTCTCAACAGCTTTGCCCTCAATAAACTGAATACTGCCGTTGAACAAAACGTAAGAGCAGTCGGGCGCAACATTCCCCCAACTCAAGCCAATGGCTTCGCTAGGACGGCAACCCGTTAAGAACCAAAATTTAACCAATGGGTAATATATGCTGTAGCAGTGTCCGGGCTGATTTTTACGAGAGTCAAAGGCTTGCAATACCAGCGTTTTTTCTTCAGTGACAAAAGCATTAGGAGTGGGGTCATTTTGCCAGTTGTACTTAGGTAAATCATTGGCCATATCTTTGTAGGGGCTAACAGGCAAAGTAATTAACCGGTGCTTTATACCCCAATTAACAGCAGCATTCAAGTGAGTGAGAATGCGTTTGGTCATGTCCCCCGTTGTTGCCCCTAAAAGGACTTCGCGAACTTCTAGCTCTTGTAGAATATCAGAAGGACACTTGGCTATGTGTCGCCCCAACGTAGTTTGCAGGTAGTGGAAAGACTTTGGCTTGAGCGTACTCTGCTTGTAGTCTAAATATTTGTCCCACAACTCTTGTAGCGTTAGACTTGTTGTCCCAAATTTAGCCTGTACCAGATTGCTGTGTTTGTGGGGCTGGACAGGCTTGTATTTACTTAAATCATCTGGGTTAAATATCCCTGTAAGGATGTCAAGCTCAATCTGCTTGGCCTTGCATTCTGCAAACACCCGGTTTTCCAAAGTATCCACCAGGCCTATATACAGAAACGTATTTTTACCGGAATAAAGCTCGCGGGGTAAATGAAGGCGCAGCATACCTCGGCTTGCCATCACTCCTACAGTCCCCTTTCTCCGACGCTGAGATTGGTTTATTTTCACGATTATGCCATCAACTCTACAGGCCCACAATATCAAATTGTTGTGCATTTGTTGTGCATCTTGGTTTGGTTGTGTGTGACTAAAGGTTGAAAGGCTTACTTACAAAGGGATTCAAGAATTTAGCATAGCAGCCTTCTAAGCAGCGAGTCGCAGNNTTCGAGTCCTGCCGTACCCGTTACAGATAACTATACACCACAAGGGTTTTAGCCATTTACCTAGGTTGCGAGTTTGCAAGAGGCTATGTCTTTGACTATGATTTGACTATGATTTGTCGATCTTTTGTCGAGCAATCTCTTTTCATTCTCTAACCTCTACCAACTAGGCCTCGCGATCGCCCACGCTTAGTTGTACTTCCGAACAGTTTTGAAGATCCGAGTTTTTGATCACGTAGGACCGCATCGCTTTTGTGTCTGTCAAAGCAGATGCTATATCATAAAAATACTCTGATGTCAATAGTTAAATCAACTCAAGTTAAAACAGCCACTTCCGGTTGTCAGCCCAGGAGCCCTCAAAGGTGATCCTTAGTAATCAGCCTAGTTCCTTTCATGTATGTATAAAATGTGCAGAACCACTCGGACCCCGACAACTCAATAGTTTCAGGAGAATTGTACATAAAGGCTCAAAATAAAGCCCAGTCCGATTGCGACCTAAAAGTGTTCTGCGATCGAGGCTCCCTCGCCCTGCGCTTCCCCGTCCGCCATAATGCACTTTGGACACTACTAGACGGCAAGGCTCCGTCTACCCGTAAGTTTTTAGCACTTGGTAAGTACGATCTCAATGACAATCCAGAGGACTGGAAGCGGGCGTCACAAATTGCGATCGCAATGGAAAGTGACTTAGATCACCCTGAGTGGGAGAAACTGTTTGACCCCACGCTCGCCAAATACGGTATCGGTAGTGCCAAGTATGCCAAGCTAGCTGAAGTTTTGCAGATGCCCGGTACAAAGCAGCCAGAACCAGAGATGACTGTTGGTGCTATGTGGGAAGATTATTTAGTTTGGAAGCAAACACAAGTTGAAGCATCCACATTCAAGGCGAGATACCTAGGATTATATTTTAATGCCATCAAGGGATTAAAATGGGATGCTAAAACCAAAAAATTTTCAGATACTGGTAACGGTATCTGGGATAAACCTTTAGGGACTGAAGTTGCAAAGTTAGCGCTGCTAATACCATTAAATAAAGAAAGTAAAGCCAATGTATTAGGCGCGCTTAGTGAAGCGTTTTTACGCGCTCATTCACAGGACAAAATCAAGCTAACGGTTAACCCGTTTTCAAACTTGAAGCAAGAAACTAAACCTGACACTCGCGATAAGTACAAGTCGGTTATTACGATTAACGGCGAAATATGGAAGTGGTGGGAGATACGGGATGCTAAATGTGAAAGTGCCTTAGAGGCTGACAAGCGCGCTTTTACAGTGCAAGAGCGCGACATCATCATTGAGGCATACTATGAATCAGATCAAGAGTGTGAACGTCAAATGGCGCCGTTAATCGAATTCCTGTTTCTAACAGGTTGCCGTCCCGGCGAGGCTTTTGCTTTAGTCTGGGATAACGTCAAGTTCGAGAACGGGTTTATCTGGTTTAACAAGAGTTATTAAACAACCATTAAGGATGCAAAAGTCACAAAGAATAACACAATCAGGCAATTTTTCCTTTCCCCGCGTTTAACTGCGCTGTTAACAAGGATCAAACCTGAAAATACTAAGCCTAAAGACTTAGTATTTAAACAGTTGAATGGTTGTGGTTATAACACCAATCGGCACGGTGAATTATGGCTAGGTAATACCGTTAACACTAAAGGTATTACCTATCGTTATCCCGGCGTTGTAACACGATTGATAGAGGACGGCAAAATCTCAAGCTATCTGTCTCCTGATCATGCTCGTCATACTTACATCACCATTACAGCATGGGACAAGGAGAATTCGTCAGCATTAGTGTTACTAGCAGCTTGCTGCGAAAACTCAGTTGAGGTTATCCTCAAACATTATCTAGACGTTGATAGAAGTGTTCGTTTAGTACAAAATTAACTTACTGATAGCGATCGCGCTATACTACCGTCCCTAACCGGGCGGTTTTTTTGTGCCTAAAATACTTACTCTACAATAAGCAAAACCTATATTGTTGTATTTTCTACTCAATGTGAGATTAATATTCTCAGAGCTTACAACGTAATATAGGTTTTGCAACTACGTTAATAACCGAGGTCCTTGGTAGTTGTTTAAATATAAAGGTAACATTTTATACCTTGATTTTTTAATCCTCTGTAATAGCCCTAGTTTTTGCCGGGTTTAGCTAATTGTGTATTGTGTTAATCGTTACAGGTAAGCTAGGGATCCTAGATTCTATTGATAGATTCTATTGATAGATAACTAACCTGTAACGAACTACACAGTTGTAACATCTAGATATTACAGTGACGTAAGCAACAACAACTTACAGAGACCTAATAGGTCTAGGTAATGCTTACGCACTTTGATGTATAAGAAATACTTATTATAAAGTCAACCAAAAAATATTATATAACTTATATAGGCTTTAAATGAGGTTTAAGGTGGTCAACAAGTACACTAGGGTGTACCATTTAATTCATAAACGAGGGTTGAGGCATCCTTAAGGCATCCTTAAGGGGGTGTGTGGATGATCGGGGGCGAGAGCAAGGCGAGGTTTTTAAACATAATTCGAGCTGTAAGTATAACGTGAATTGAGACTTTGTGGATCCCCCATACCCCCTATCAACAATTATCAACTGGGAATAATAAAGAGGGACGATCAAACAAGTTTCGAGTTATGTGTATAACGTGATTCACGCTTTATGCTGATGACTAGATTAAACCGATCAGATTAACGTATTTACGCCGTTATAGACGTTGAGTTAGCTTAGATTGCCGGGGCGGTGTAGAATGCCATTATAACACATTCAATGTGTTAGGAGAAAGTATCTCTGGTGCCATAAGAAAATATCTCTGGTGTCATGGTCATGTCTCTAGGATTCTATTAATAGAATCTATGAGTAGAATCTGTAACACGCTTATAAGACAGGATGTCTTACACTGTCTTACAAGATATCTCTGGTGTCACGCTCTCCTGTACTTCAATCTATTAATAGATTCTACTAATAGAATCTACGCAATTGCATTTTATAGGCTACCTACCAAGAGTATCCTAACAGTAAGATACAGAGATTTTATGTTACTAAATCAGTAGGATAAGACACTCATATGCTACCGCTTTAGCTACCATATACTACCGCTTTAGGCTACTTTAGACTACCGTTTTAGGTTACTTAGGTTACTTATGCCACCGCCTGAGACTACTATCTTCTACCGCCTTAGACGACTTATATGCTACTACCTATATGCTACTATTTTAGGTTACTTATACTACCATATACTACCATATTCTACACAGATTAGGCTACCGCCTTATGCTACTACTAACCTAGGCATTCTAGAATCTATTAATAGAATCTATCAATAGAATCTATCAATAGAATCAGAATGGCACCTTGTGGTACATTGAATGCCTTATAGCAAGACTCTAGAATGTGAACTACCCACCGCCCCATCGGGGGCTTCTCATTTCAACAGGAATTGCGTTCTGGCAGAACCGAAATTCTATCAGCGCGTCTTACATTCCCCCGATGAGCAGTATGGCTAGTCCCTAACGACAATATCCGTAAGCCTTCATTTCTAATATTGATGGCGGCATTTACATCTCTATCATGTACTGTTTTACAATGCTTACATTGCCATTGTCTTACATCGAGGGGTAAGTTACCTACTTGATTTAAACAAATATTACAAGTTTTTGATGAAGGGTAGAATCGATCAACTTCTACATAGGTTTTACCTGCATTTTTAGCTTTGTAACTAAGCATTGTACAAAACATTCCCCAGCCACAATCACTAATTGCCTTGGCTAAATTATGGTTTTTGACCATATTTTTTACCTCGAGATTTTCGACCGCAAGAACTTGGTTTTCGTTTACTACCTTACGGGATAGCTTGTGCAGAAAATCCTCTCTACTTCTGGCAATCCTACTATGTACTTTCGCTACTAATTTTCTGGCCTTTTTCCGTTTATTCGATCCTTTAACTTTTCTGGATAATTTTTTCTGTTTCCTTTTCAGGTTTTTCTCATGCTTCTTAATGTGTCTAGGATTATCATACTTCGAGCCATTACTGGTTATACAGAAGTGAGTCAACCCTAAATCAATTCCTATCGCATTACCTTCTGTTGACGGGGTAATAGTTTCCTTACCATCATCAACTAAAACAGAAGCATAATATTTCCCGTCAGGATTCAGAGATATAGTGACAGTTTTTCTCGTCCCTTCAAAGTCTCTATGTCTGACGCAGTGGACTTTACCGATTTTAGGCAAAATTATATTGTCCCCGTCAAATTTGACATTTTGAGGATAGTGAATAGATTGCCTATGGTGTTGAGATTTGAAGTTAGGATATTTAGCCCGTTGATCAAAAAAGTTTTTATAGGCAGTTGAAAGGTTTAACGCGACTACTTGCAAACACTGAGAGTAAACATCTGTTCCTAACCATTCATGCTCTTTTTTGAGTTGAGGTAATAAACCTTGAATATCTTTTCTAAGCAGCCCTTTCCCCGTAGATTTATAGGTTTCTTGGCAGAGACTTAGAGAATAATTCCCAAACCAACGACAACAACCAAAAGCCTTGGCTAGACTTTCTTGCTGTTCATGAGTTGGATAAATTCTATATTTATATGCCTGATACATTTATCTATTAGGTATTGGTGCTAAATTTATGGTAGCAATCAGTTAGAAAAGTGTCAACCCTTATTGGTTCGCATTCATCCCCCCGATAAATCGGGGGACTTCTGCTCACATTTTAGTTAAACCCGGCAAGCTAAGCTAACTCAACGCCTGAAACGGCGCAAATACGTTATATCATTAGAACCAGTCTAGAAAATGCAGTCAAAATGGCTGAAAGTGTTAAGTTATGGTACAAAAGGTAATCTTTGGATATGTTCGCAGCAACTTTCTCTTCGACAACTCATCTTGCCAGGAATTTAATGCTATTGTTCGACCACAGCGCGATCGACCTTCACAAACCCGTATTAGCACCAGCAACAGGATTGCCAACTCCTGCTTCATCGGAAAATACGGCAACAATTGCACTTGTACTGGTTGCTGTGGGCATTCTGGGTTGGGGATTTTATCGCGCCAGACCTTTTGGCAAACTGGGAATTTTGGCTTGGTTGCAGTCGGTTGTGCTGATGAGTCCCTGGCTGCTGTTCTTTAGTTTGTTCGCCGCCGGGATTTACCTAAATCTGGTGGCGGTATTGTTAATGCTGGTGGTATCCACGGGATTGTACATCTATCTGGGTAGGGAGATGCGATCGGCCGCAGTCGATGCAGCGTGGCGATCGCCCCCCGATACTACTGAGGAAAAGTCTGTCAGCGATGGGAATTCTGCCCCTGAGTCCCAGCCGACACCGCCCAGAGAACCAGTTAAAATCGTAACATCGTCCCAGGCAACTAATCAATTAGAAATAAATCCGGTTCCCGCCGAAGACATAAAAGCAATTCAAAGTATCTTTGGCATAGATACATTCTTTGCAACAGAAACGATTCCCTATCAAAATGGGTTGATTTTCAAAGGAAATCTGCGGGGAGATCCAGAACAAGTACACTCGCGGTTGTCGGCAAGTTTACAAGCAAGATTGGGATCGCGCTACCGACTATTTTTAGTAGAAAATCAGGACGACAAGCCGATAGTTATCATCTTACCCTGCGAAAACGACCCGCAGCCAACTACGGTCGCTCAAAAAATCCTAGCATTGGTG
>DMYK01000022.1:295-3985 GCA_003483675.1 Microcoleaceae cyanobacterium UBA11344 | reverse complement strand
AAACTAGAGTTGCGAAATCCCGGTCAAACCGTGCAAGCAGGAAGTGCGATCGCCCAAATCGTCCCCAGCGACGTACCCCTGGTAATCAAAGCCAAAGTCACATCCCAAGACATCGCTCGCATCCAAATCGGCCAACCCGTACAAATCAGGATTTCCGCCCTACCTTTCCCCGACTACGGCACATTGAAAGGCACTGTCAGCGAAATCGCCCCAGATGCGATCGCCCCTCAAAACCCCACTAATAATTTAGGTGCTGCTTATTACGAAGTGTCAATCAAGCCAGAACAAACTTATTTAACCAGAATCGAGTCCCCTAGCAGTAACTTGTTCGGAGCCCCCCAGGCTAAGCTCCCGCGCCAATACTCAATTCAATCGGGAATGGACGGAAGAGCCGATATTATTACCGGTCAAGAAACAGTGTTGACATTTGTTTTACGGAAAGCAAGGTTACTGACAGATTGGTAATTAGTCATTAGTTATTAGTCATTAGTCATTAGTCATTGGGGATTGTGGAACGGGCTAGAAGCCCAATGCCCAATGCCCACCCACAATAAAATTAGAGGATCTGAAATTAAAATAACGTGTCAATATAGAAAGGTGACTTCAATTCTCTTCTTTCCTCATGGGCAAACAGCGCGTTCTTTCAGGAGTTCAGCCAACAGGCAATCTGCACCTCGGCAATTATCTCGGTGCCATTCGCAACTGGGTAGAAGGTCAAAGTCAGTACGAAAATTACTTTTGCGTAGTCGATTTGCACGCAATTACCGCACCGCACAATCCAGCAACCCTAGCCTCTGACACCTACACCATCGCCGCTCTCTATTTAGCTTGCGGCATCGATTTGGAATATTCTACTATTTTCGTGCAATCCCACGTCTCGGCCCACACAGAACTAGCATGGCTGCTCAACTGCATCACCCCGATTAACTGGCTCCAAGATATGATTCAGTTTAAAGAAAAATCAGTTAAACAAGGAGAAAATGTCAACGCCGGTCTACTGAATTATCCCGTATTGATGGCAGCAGATATCTTGCTTTACGATGCCGATAAAGTGCCAGTAGGAGAAGACCAAAAACAGCATTTGGAACTCACCCGCGATCTGGTAAACAGATTGAATCACCAATTTGGCACACCCGAAAACCCAGTTTTAAAACTTCCAGAACCGTTAATTCGGACTGACGGCGCGAGAGTGATGAGTTTGACAGATGGCACTCGCAAAATGTCTAAATCTGACCCTTCTGAACTGAGTCGAATTAATTTATTGGATTCGCCAGAAACAATTACCAAAAAAATTAAGCGGTGCAAAACAGATCCCGTGCGAGGCTTGACCTTTGACGATCGCGATCGCCCGGAAGCTAGAAATTTGCTGACGCTTTACCTGCTGCTTTCTGGCAAATCGAAGGAAGAAGTCGCAGCGGAGTGTGAAAATATGGGTTGGGGAGACTTTAAACCCCTGTTGACAGAGACGACAATTAATGCCCTGAAACCAATTCAGGATAAATACAAAGACATCATGGACGATCGGGGATACTTGGAATCAGTATTACGTCGAGGAAAGGAACAAGCAGAAGCTATTGCTAACCAAACTCTAACTAAGGTTAAAAAAGCTTTCGGTTATTCTTTGCCTAATTAGTCATTAGTCATTGGTCATTAGTCATTAGTTATTAGTCATTAGTTATTAGTCAGCAGCCAAACAACTGTCAACTCTCAACTGCCAACTAACAACTGTCAACTGTCAACAGTCAACTGTCAACTGTCAACCAATCATGAATCGTTTTCGCACTGCTTGCACCACCCCCGGAGAATTTATAATTACCGCCGAAGTGACCCCCCCTAAAGGTGGTGATATGACTCACACCCTAGCAATGGCTCAACAGCTCAAAAACCGAGTTCACGCGATTAATATCACCGATGGTAGTCGCGCAGTGTTGCGAATGTGCCCCCTAGCAGTTTCGGCGATTTTATTGCAGCACGGAATTGAGCCGATTTGTCAAGTTGCTTGTCGCGATCGCAATCAAATCGGCCTGCAAGCCGATCTCATGGGAGCACAGGCTTTAGGCATTCGCAATGTATTAGCACTAACAGGCGATCCAGTCAAGGCTGGCGATCATCCTAAAGCTAAAAGCGTATTTGATTTTGAAGCAGTGCGACTGCTACAAACTATTCAAAAAATGAACGGCGGCACCGACTGGAATGACAAACGTTTAACAGACGGAGTTACCGATTTATTTGCCGGTGCTGCTGTTGACCCGCAATCCCCCAGTTGGTCAGGTTTGCAAAGTCGATTTGAGAAAAAAATAGAAGCAGGAGCACAATTTTTTCAAAGTCAATTAATCACAGATTTTGAACTTTTAGATAAGTTTATGCACCAGATTGCGGCTGGTTGCAACAAACCCATTTTAGCAGGAATCTTTCTGTTTAAATCAGCTAAAAATGCTGAATTTATCAAAAAATATGTGCCGGGAGTTCACATACCACAAGAGACGATCGATCGTTTGGCAAAAGCTCCAGAACCCTTGCAGGAAGGCATAAAAATTGCGGCAGAACAAGTTAAACTAGCGCGGCAGATTTGTCAAGGAGTTCACATGATGGCTGTGAAGCGAGAAGATTTGATTCCTCAAATTTTAGATTTGGCAGGAATCGAGCCGGTGAGCTAACATTAAACTGTAGGGGCGGGTTTTACCAACGAGAACTACCCATCAAAACCTTCATAACCGGGTTTTTACCGAATCTGCGGGCTGTGATGCCTCTTCTCGCAAAAAACCCGGTTTCTGACCACCCATGTCTACAATTAACGATCGCATAAACCCGCCCAACTTCCGTCTAAGCTACTATTTTCAACATCAATAGGACAGTCATGGTTCAAACTGTAGACAATCCAACAACTTCTCCCGCAGTCGAACAGCGTTTCACTTGGCGCGGTTTGACATGGCATCAATTCAAGGCAATTCAAGCTAGCTTTGAAGACGTTCCCAATGTACGCTTGTTTTATTGTGATGGAGTTTTAGAAATTGTGGGTACTGGAAGGTTGCATGAATCGATCAGGTGTTTGATGGGCTTGCTAATGGGACAGTATTTTCTGCAAAGAAGAATTGTATTTTTTCCCAGCGGTACTTACAGTCAAATTGTGGAAGATCAAGTCGAGTATCAAGCAGATTTGTCTTATTGTTTCGGAACTATTAAAGATGTTCCAGATTTATGTATTGAGATTGTTATCACTAGCGGCAGTCCGATTAAACTTCAGAAATACCGACTGATGGGTGTGCCGGAAGTCTGGTTTTGGGAAGACGGCACACTTGAATTATATCACTTGCGAGAGGAAGGTTATGAGCGCATTATTAGCAGCGAAATACTGCCGGAGTTGGACTTGTCTTTGCTGAAACGCTGCATTTTGTTTGCTTCGCCTTTGGATGCGCTGGAAGAGTTTTGTAGGGGCATTAACCAAGGAGTTTGATTAATAAACTACTTGTGAAAATGCTCGATCGACTAAACGGTGATTAAATAGGAGCAACTGACAATGACTGATTCAGAAACGCCTAATTTAGATACACTTAAAACAGTGGATACTCGCATCTGCGAAGTTACGGTTTATACCGATCGCGCGCGGGTGACACGGCGTGGTACGGTGACGCTGACGGGAAACGAGACAGAATTGGCGATCGCCTCTCTCCCCGCAACCCTCGAAACAGA
>DMYK01000022.1:0-279 GCA_003483675.1 Microcoleaceae cyanobacterium UBA11344 | reverse complement strand
GCTGGGAGTGCGTAGCGAAACAGTGTTTAGCAGCGAATATGTAGCCAATCGCCCCGCCGCAATCACCCAACAAATCCAAGAATTAGAAACCCAAAAACGGGTAATACTTGACAGGTTAGCCTCGCGCAAAATTCAACTCAAATTTGTTGAAGGTTTAAGCGAAAAAAGCGTCGGTTTCTTTTCCAGCAGCATCGCCAAACAGCAGGTAGGTTTAAACGAAACTGGCGAATTGCTGAACTTTTTAGGAACCAATTATCTAAAATATGTGGGTGCGATCGC